>CAIJZG010000345.1 GCA_903825065.1 uncultured Bacteroidota bacterium | reverse complement strand
TAAATGCATACAAGCATAAGTTCTATAAGGGCTCCATTTTTCTGATAATAAAAGCATTTTATCTTTAAAAGCTTTCTTATCTGAATTATCTAATTTATATAACCTTATCATGGCTCGTTGAATTCCCAGGTCATCTACTGCAAAAACATCTTCTCTGCCCAGAGAAAACATCAGTAACATTTCTACGGTCCATCTACCAACACCTTTTATTTGTGTAAGCAATTCAATAATGGATTCGTTATCCATTTTCTGTAGTTTCTTATCCGTGATATTGTGTTCTATACAAAAACTCGCTACATTTAAAATATAACTTACTTTGTTATTGCTTAATCCAATGCCCCTTAATAAAGTTGAATCAGTGGCAAGTACCATCGATACGGTAGGTTCCTTACCCTTATATAATTCAACAAAACGACGGAATATTACATTTGCTACATGGGTACTTAATTGCTGACTCATGATACTTGCCATTAACCTGATAGGGATGTTTTTACGAAGCGTTAATTCTGGCAGGGATTCAACAATTATTTTGGAAAGCTTCCTGTCTTTTTCTAAATGAACGATATATTCCATACGGTTAAGTTAATAAATTAGGGGCTCATTTAAAAGAGAAATGGCTCTTGCCAAAAGTTTGTTGTAGCTTTCGGAAAACACTAAATTATGAACCGCCCAATTAGGCTCTTCCCGATTTTTCTTCTGTTTTTAACTGTATTTCTAAACAATAATCTTCAGGCGCAAAACAATGATGTTAATGCCATTAAAAACTTATTACTCCGTCAAAGGGATGATTGGAATAAAGGCAATACTAGCAACTTCATGAAAGGTTATTGGGAAAGCGACAGTTTGCTTTTTATTGGCTCTTCGATCAATAATGGCTACCAAAAAACATTAGACAACTATAAAAAAAATTACCCTGATGCTGCGGCAATGGGACATTTGGATTTTGAATTTGTAGAATTCAGAAAACTATCTGCAGAATACTATTTTGTAATTGGTAAATGGCATTTAAATAGAAGTATCGGAGATATCGGCGGCGCATTTACTTTGCTTTTCAAAAAAATTAGTGGTAAATGGACAATCGTAGTAGATCACAGTAGTTAATTTTTGACTTTTGTAATGTTTTCCTTTATTCTGCTACCTATTAATATATCAATCAACTAACAAATTATGGTACTTATCCTTCTCGGCTTGTTTATTTTCATCGCCGCATTTTATTTAAAAGCACAACCTCATCCCCTTCCCAATTATGCAGGTACTGCAAGATTAGTGGGATTGGGCATTTTTGTACTAGGCATATTTTCTTCTTGTGTTAAACAAATTGACGCAGGTCAAATTGGTGTTAAATCGATATTCGGCAAAGTGCAAAACGACGTACTTACCAGCGGATTAACTTTTGTAAATCCACTCGTAGATGTGAACAAAATCGATATTAAAACACAGAACTATACCATGAGTGGAGTGCATAATGAGGGCGATGTGGCTGGAGATGATGCCATTCGCGTTTTAACTGCTGATGGTTTGGAAGTAGTAATCGACCTTACCGTTCTTTATCGTGTAATGGCCACAGAAGCGCCGATGTTGGTAAAAGAAACTGGGATGGATTTTAAAGACAAAGTAGTTCGTCCAATTACCCGAACCAAAATTCGGGATAACGCTGTATACTATACTGCGGTTGATCTTTATTCAACAAGGAGGGATGAATTTCAAACTAGAATTTTTAAAACAATTGAGTCCGACTTCAAAAAAAGAGGATTAGTGTTGGAGCAATTACTTGTTAGAAATATAACATTACCTGCTACAGTAAAAGCTTCCATTGAAGAAAAGATCAAAGCTGAGCAGGAAGCTCAAAAAATGGAATTCGTATTACAGAAAGAAAAGCAAGAGGCTGAACGTAAACGAGTGGAAGCACAGGGTATTGCCGATTATCAGCGTATCATGAGTTCAGGACTTACAGACAAGCAATTGCAATATGAAAATATACAGGTAATGAAAGGATTAGTTACTTCGCCCAATTCGAAAGTAATAATTATGGGTAAAGGAAGTACCCCAGTCATACTCGATACAAAGGAAGGTAAGAACTAATTTAAAAAACTAAATGAACCCGGCATTACATTGAATCAATCTTTGTAACTGCCGGCTTTATTATTTTTCAAAGTCCAATGGCTTTCGCCAGATTTTAATAATATATAATACCATCCCAGTTAAACTAACAAATAAAAAAATATAAAAAGCTACATTCTTCCATTGTAATTTATCGTCTATAAAGGCTAACTCATACTTAATGCCTGCCGTAATATTCAGGATTAAACATAAGGCAGATAAAGAAATAGTGTTTAAAATACGAATTAGATATTCTTTTACGCCTGGTTCCATCAATAGAAATTAATTAGTCTAAACTTTGATTACTTGCTGCAGCTAATTTTAAAATCCTATCAAACTGTGCTGGTGTTAAATCATTATAAAAATAATAAATTGGGTCAACAGGTATACCACTCCGGTGTACTTCATAGTGGCAATGCGGACCAGTACTCTTTCCTGTATTTCCAACATATCCAATTACTTCACCTCTTTTAACTTTTTGTCCCACACGTGCTTTTATACGAATCATATGACCATATAATGTTTCATAACCAAATCCATGATTGATCACAACACGATTACCAAAGCCACCAGTATTAAAACCTGCATCTCTAACGATCCCATCAGCTGTAGCATATATTGGTGTGCCTTGTGGCGCAGTGAAGTCCATGCCTAGATGATTACGACGATCTTTATAGACTGGGTCAATTCTATAACCAAATCCAGCTCCTATTCTATTTAAATTTTTATTACTAACGGGTTGTATGGAAGGAGTTGCATTAAGCAGTTTTTCTTTATTTTTTACTAAGTCGTTTATTAAAACATAGGACTTGTCTTGGTAAGCAGATCTAAGAGAAAGATTGTTTAATTGAGAAGTTACACTTCTTACCAGTTCCCCTTCTCCTAATCTTGTAACAAGTTTTACTTCATTCTTTTTCTCCATATCTTTTACCCTCGCACTATCAGGAACAGGATCAGAACCAAAAATTGAACGATACACATTATTATCCCTGTTTTCTAATTCGTCCATTTGTAATTCCAGTTCATTTATTCGATCTTGTAAAAGACCATATCTTTCCTTCATGTCATCATTTTCCTGACGAAGAATTTTCTCTTTGGGACTATCAATATATTTGAAAATGATAAAAACGATCAACAAACCGGTTACGATACAGGCTGTAATAAAGCCAAATACCTGAAGCAATATTACCCGAAGAGGCACTTCCAGCTTTTCATAGCGGAGTGTATGTGTATTATAGTAGTATTTGATTTTTTTCATGCTTCTAACAATCAAAAGAACAGCAAAAGGCATGCAAATATGTAAATTTAACTGCCATAATTTTGCAAAAGTCTACATTCTGCTTACTGCCTACACCGATTTTTAAGATAGGTTATCCTTACCTTTGCTACCCCGGAAAAGCTCTCAAAGATAGTTTCTACGGCCTTATCAATTGATTAAAATTTTGAATGAAAATGATGACCAGTGCCCAGATACGCCAGCAGTTTTTAGACTTTTTTGCTTCAAAAGAACATCAGATAGTGGCGTCAGCCCCTATTGTGGTAAAAAACGATCCGACTCTTTTATTCACTAATGCGGGCATGAATCAATTCAAAGATTATTTTCTTGGAAATAAAAATGCTCCTTATCCTAGAGTAGCCGATACACAAAAATGTTTACGCGTTAGTGGCAAACACAACGACTTGGAAGAAGTTGGTGTAGACACCTATCACCACACGATGTTTGAGATGTTGGGTAATTGGAGTTTTGGAAATTATTTTAAATCAGATGCCATTGCTTGGAGTTGGGAGCTCTTAACCGAAGTATATAAAATTGATAAAGATCGCTTATATGTTACCATTTTCGAAGGTGATACAAAAGAAAATCTGGAAAGGGATCATGAAGCATTTGAAGAATGGAAAAAAGTAATCAGCCCTGATCGGATTCTCTTAGGAAATAAAAAAGATAATTTCTGGGAGATGGGCGATACCGGTCCATGTGGTCCTTGCAGTGAAATACACGTGGATTGCCGTACCAATGAAGAGCGAGCCGCAGTTGATGGTAAGCATTTAGTAAACAACGATCATCCGCAAGTAATTGAAATTTGGAATAATGTGTTCATGCAATTCAATCGCTTAAAAGATGGCACATTAGAATCATTACCTGCAAAGCACGTAGATACAGGTATGGGTTTTGAAAGATTAGTGCGTGTGATACAAGGAAAGACAAGTAACTATGATACCGATGTATTTACAGGTACCATTTCGGTTGTTGAACAGATTTGCAAAAAAAAATACGATTTCAGTTCCAGTAAAGAAGCTATTGCTTTCCGGGTGATAGCCGATCATATTCGTGCTATTTCTTTTACTATCGCAGATGGACAGTTGCCTTCGAATACAGGGGCCGGTTATGTAATTCGTAGAATCTTACGCCGTGCAGTACGTTATTATTATTCTTATTTGAATTATAAACAACCTTTATTACATCAACTACTCCCTCAATTAGCAAATCAATTCGAAAATGTATTTCCTGAATTAAAACAACAATTAGATTTCGTTTCGAAAGTGGTAAAAGAAGAAGAAGACGCATTTTTAAGAACATTGGATAAAGGCTTGAAAAGAATAGACGATATGGTTACAGCAAGTGCTGCAAGTGTTTCAAAAGAAATTGAAGGCAAAGCTGTTTTTGAATTATTCGACACCTTTGGATTTCCGATTGATCTCACTCGTTTAATAGCTTCTGAAAATAATATCAGCATCGATGAGAAAGGTTTTGATGCAGAAATGCTTCAACAGAAAAATAGAAGTAGGGCAGCTTCTGTTTTAGACACAGAAGACTGGATAGTTTTAAGCGAAGAAAAAGGGGAAGGTTTTGTAGGCTACAAAGACATTTTGGTTAATACCCGAGTTACTAAATACCGTAAAATAAAATCAAAAGGGAAGGAACAATATCAAATGGTATTGGCAACAACCCCTTTTTATGCAGAGAGTGGCGGACAAATAGGTGATATTGGTTATTTGCAATTTGGGGAAGAAAAAATTTCAGTAACTGATACCAAAAAAGAGAATGACCTGATTGTTCACTTTACAGATACTTTACCAACCAATATTACTACTAATTTAACTGCTGCTATCAATATTGAGAAAAGACTTTATACTAGCTATAATCATACAGCCACACACTTGATGCATGCAGCTCTGCGTCAAGTTTTGGGTAATCATGTGGCCCAAAAGGGCTCATTAGTAAATGACGAAAGTTTGCGTTTCGACTTTTCCCATTTTGCCCGCGTAACTGATGAAGAAATTCGCCTGGTCGAAAAAATTGTGAATGATAAAATCAGAGAAAATATTCCAGTTGTAATCACAGAAATGCCAAAAGAAGAAGCTTTAAAACTTGGAGCGATGGCATTATTTGGAGAGAAATATGGTAATACAGTAAGAGTAGTGGTAGTAGATCCAAAATATTCTGTAGAATTATGTGGAGGTACTCATGTAATTTATACAGGAATGATTGGGGTATTTAAAATCATTTCAGAAGCAGCGGTAGCAGCTGGTGTTAGAAGAATCGAAGCATTTACTGGAAGTAAGGCATTTAATTATTTATATGAACAATTTTCTGGATTGAAAGAAGTAGGTAATTTATTAAAAACTAAAGAGCCATTAAAAGCAGTTGAAAAAATAATTCTGGAAAAACAAGAATTAGAAAAAAAATTAGAATCCCTGGAAGCCAAGCAATTGTTGGTGATAAAAAAAGAATTATTAGCCCAGCGTGAGCCTTTCAACATTGCAATTGGTGAAGCCTACTTTATTGGCAAAGAAGTGGAAGTGAGTAACGCAGATCAACTAAAAAAACTGGCTTTTGATCTAAGACCTGATCTTGGAGAAAACTATCTAATAATACTTGTGGCCAATATTGGAGGAAAAGCTGCTGTTTGTATTTTATTGTCGGATAATGTTAGCGCTGAGAAAAATTTAGAAGCACCGAAAATGATCAAAGAAATCATCACCCCACTAATTAAAGGCGGCGGCGGTGGACAAAAAACCCTTGCCACAGCAGGTGGACAAGACGCAAGTAATTTGCAGGAAGTGATTGCTCAAATTAGGAATTTACTCCTGTCAAATTAAGTGAAGAAAAACAATCATTTGTTTAAATAAAATAATCCCAGGCGATCGCCTGGGATTATTTTATTATACCCCTCCTCTCGCTTGCGGATTGGAGGGGTGAACTTCTTTTTTACAATCACTTTTTTAACCTCCATTAACCTTAATTCAACCTTAATTAATATTGCTTCCTATTACATTTGGTTATTCAAATTTTAAAAAATAATCAAATGAATATTAAACATTTCGGCTTGCTTTTTTTAGCTGCCTCTATTAGTACAGCAATTTTTGCTCAGAAAGAAAAAAAAGATACTGAGACACTCACCGTTATCACTGATGGTGACAAAGTAATTATCAATGGCGTTCCTGCCGACAAATGGAAAGATGAGGATCTGGAGAAGCTGAGCCATAAAAAAATTAAAATAAATGTTCATGGCAAAGATGGCTTTGAGTTTAATATGCCTCCTTTTGAATTTGAGACAGAAGTTAAAATGAGCAATGGGGCTTTTTTAGGAGTGCTAACTGAGAAAGCAGAGAAAGGAGTAAAAATAACTGAAGTAACCAAAGAGAGTGCAGCTGCAAAAGCAGGTCTTCAAAGCAATGATATCATTACCAAAGTGAATGATAGTAAAATAGAATCTAGTTCAGAACTAGTTGAAGCCATTCATTCATACAAGCCAGACACAAAAATCACCATTACTTATTTACGTGATGGAAAAGAAAACTCAACAACGGCAGTGTTGGGAAAGAGAAAGGAAACTGATATCAAATCGTTTAAAATGGATGGGGGCGACTTTAATTTTCACATGCCTAAAATGCCAGATTTCCCTAAATCATTTCCATTTGAATATCATAATGGTGGAAGCAGACCAAGATTAGGAATTGAAATTGAAGATTTAGAAGAAGGAAATGGCGTGAAAGTAACCGATGTAGATGATGAAATGGTTGCCGGAAAATCCGGATTAAAAGAAGACGATATTATTACCGAAATTAATGGCAAAGACATAAAATCGGTAGACGATTTAAAAACAAAATTAAAAGAATTAAAAGAAGGAGAAACCTTCAAAATGGGGATTAAAAGAGGTGGTAAGTCACAGAGTATTGATATTAAATTCCCTAAAAAATTAAAAACGGCAAATTTGTAATCAAAACAAGTTAAATATTTTTCTCATGTTACATCCGCCACGCTATTCTTAGCGTGGTTTTTTTATAAATAAAGCATAAATCCATATTGGTCACACAGCTTATGGTCTGAGAAAGCTATTTTTGCAACCTATGTCATGGATTGAAAAATACGATGTAGTTATTGGTCTTGAAGTACATGCCCAATTGGCTACTAATACCAAATTATTTTGTGGTGATAGCACCGTATTTGGTGCTGAACCAAATACGCATGTTAGTCCAATTACCCTGGGGCATCCAGGAACCCTTCCTAAAACAAATAGGAAGGCAGTTAACTATGCCATTAGAATGGGATTAGCCTGTTCTTGCGAAATTGAGAAAGACAATTATTTTGCACGAAAAAATTATTTCTACCCAGATCTTCCTAAGGGCTACCAGATTTCACAACACACTACTCCCATTTGTAAAGGAGGAGTAGTACGTATCAAAACTGATGATGGTTCTTTTAGAAATGTGCAATTGAATAGAATTCATTTAGAAGAAGACGCGGGTAAAAGCATACACGATTTAGATGATCTATATACTTGTATCGATTTAAACAGAGCGGGCACTCCACTCATTGAGATAGTTACGGAACCAGATATCTTTTCTGCAGAAGAAGCATATCAATATGTTACAGAAATAAGAAAACTAGTTAGATGGTTGGGTATCTGTGATGGTAATATGGAAGAGGGAAGCTTGCGTTGTGATGCAAATATTTCACTGAAGCCTAAAGGCAGTAATAAATTAGGTACTCGTGTAGAAGTAAAAAATGTAAACAGTATTCGCAATGTAAAAAAAGCGATTGAATTTGAAGTGGAGCGTTTAGCTGCTATTTTAGATGCAGGAAAATCTGTTCAACAACAAACCAGAAGTTTTGATGCTTCAAATGATACCACTTTTGCAATTCGTGATAAAGAAGAAGCAAATGATTACAGATATTTTCCTGATCCCGATTTAGCTCCTTTTCATTTAACGGAAACTTTTATAAATAATATTGCTGCTGAGCTACCTGTTTTACCCAATGAATTACAAGAAAAATATCAAAAAGAATTAGGACTAAGTCCATACGATGCCCATCAATTATCTGAAGAATTAGCAACGTCTAACTATTTTAATTCTGTTACGGAGCTTACTGATAACTACAAAGCAGCTGCCAATTGGATTCTTGGCCCTATAAGACAGTGGTTACACGAACATCATCTTAGTATTGAAGAGCTTACATTAGTTCCAGAAAAATTAGTGGAATTATTAAAATTAGTAGATACGGGTAAAGTAAACTTTTCTGTTTGTTCCTCTAAAATAATGCCGCTACTAATACAAAACAGTAACTCAACTGCATTAGCCATAGCTGAATCATTAAATTTATTACAGGTAAGTGATACTAGTGAATTAGAAAAATGGATCCAAGAAGTGATCACAAAAATGCCTGATAAAGTAACGGAATATCAGAAGGGCAAAAAAGGTTTGATTGGATTATTTGTGGGTGAAGTAAAAAAATTGAGTAAAGGAAAGGCTGACCCTAAAATAGTTACCGATCTACTGGAAAAAGCATTACAAAAATAAAAATAGACCCTCTTGGGCAAACACTAATTATATGAAAAAAATCCTTTGGCTTTGTTTATTATCAGCCGTTTTATTTTCTTGTACAGAAAAAAAACACGGGCCATTTGTAGTAAGTGGAAGAATTTTAAATACTCCTGAACAAAAAATTTATCTCCAAGAAATTCCATTCGCAGGTGAACAGCCCGTAGTCCTTGACTCTGCTACTTTAAAAAATTCGGGCAGTTTTGAACTTCGCTCTCATGCTAAAGAAGAAGGTCTGTATCGGTTACAATTAGAAAAAGGCCCAGCAGTTTTAGTAGTTAACGATAGTAAAAGCATTCGACTCAAAATTGATATGGCTCATTTTCGTTTGTATGAAGTTGAAGGATCACCTGCCACTGCATCACTTCATGAATTGATGGAAAAGTACCATGCACAAGATTCTATTTTATACAACGCATTTGGAGTTCTAGATAGTTTGCAAAAACAAAAAGCAAGTGATAGCGCATTAACAGTTGCGAGTTTAAGGAGAGACAATCAAGTCGCTAGCCTAAATTCTTTTGTAAGTGAATTTATTAAAAAATCACCGAGCCCAGCTGTAAGATATTATGCGATTGGACTTGCATCCAGAACTATGAAAACGGAAGAATTAAAAGCTTTAGCTATACTTTCAGCAGATGCATTTAAAGAGCATGATGGACTTGCAAAATTAAAATCAATGCTTACTGTGCAAGCGGCAAATGCTGCTTCACCCTCTTACGCATTATTAAATCAACAAGCACCAGAAATTACCATGCCAGATGCCTCAGGTAAAATGGTTTCCTTGAGTAGTTTCAAAGGCAAATATGTATTAGTAGATTTTTGGGCAAGCTGGTGTGGTCCTTGTAGAAATGAAAACCCAAATGTGGTAGCTGCTTATCAGAAATTCAAGGATAAAAATTTTACAGTACTTGGTGTTTCTTTGGATGAAGGAAAGGAAGAATGGCTTCAGGCGGTGAAAGATGATGGCTTAGCATGGACACAAATAAGCGATTTAAAAAAATGGGAAAGTACCGTAGTGGGTCAATATAAATTTGATGGTATTCCTTTTAATGTATTGATAGATCCAAGTGGTAAGATTATTGCAAGTAGCCTTAGGGGTGCTGATTTAGAAAAGAAATTAACTGAACTTTTGATTAAGAAATAATCAAGCCAATAATTATAAAGTACAAAAAAAGCTATTCCGAAGAATAGCTTTTTTTGTATGAATCCTTAAGCTTTTATGATTTTATTTTGGGAGATGTACTGAGAATTAAAACTGGTAAAAGAACAAGATTGGTAAGAGTTCCAACAACTAATGTCAAAGAAGTTAACCAACCTAACGCATTGGTTCCTCCAAAGTCGCTAAATACAAAAATGATGAAGCCAGCAGTTAATACTAAAGAAGTATAAATAATACTTATGCCAGTATGCTTAATAGTCTGAACCAAAGTAGCAGGAACCTTATTATTAAAATGCGGTAATTCTTGCTTATAGTTGATTAAAAAACGAATGGTAACATCAATTGCAATGCCTAATGCCACACTAAACACTAGTACAGTGGATGGTTTTAATGCAATCCCTGTCCAACCCATTACTCCAGCAGTTATAATAAGTGGAACTAAATTTGGAATCAACGAACAAATCAAAATTCGGAAAGATTTGAATAGATATAACATACAAATAGTGATCAAGAGAAATGCCCAAAATATGCTTTCTTTCAATCCTCTGATAATAAATGAAGTGCCCTCCAAAAAAGTAACACTACTACCAGTAAATGTTACTTTATATTTTGTACTATCAAATATTTTTGCAGACTTAGATTCTAGATCAGCAATCAAAACAGGTAATTTAATACTACCAATATCTTTCATATTCACACTAATTCTAGTAGCTTGTTGATTGGAGTCGACAAACTGACTAACCAATTTCATAAATTCTGATTTACCTTTTTCTTTTGATCGCATCGCAGTTGATAATGATGCAGGAATTTCTAATGGCAATAAATAACTAGCAGTATCTCCACCATAATATCCTTGGTTGGCAAACTTTAAAGCCTCCACAATACTTAACGGTCGAGCCACTTCTGATTTGGTAGTAACATAATTAGTAAATTCTTCAATATCTAACATGGTCTCCATCTTCAAAGCTCCTCTTGGCTTTTTAGCATCCACTACAATTTCTAAGGGCATCAATCCATTGAACTGATTTTCAAACCACTTGAGATCTGTGTATAATTTGTCTTTTTTAGGCAGGTCGTCCACCACAAATCCTTCACTTTTAATCTTAGTGATTCCGATAACTGAAATAATAGTAACAACTACTGTAATAAAATACACCCACTTAGCATGATGGAAAGTCCAATTTTCAATTTTTACTAAAATATATTCTAAATACTTATTGTCAAGATACCTGATATGCTTGGGTTTTGGAGCAGGCAAATAACTAAGTACGGCAGGTATGAATAATAAAGAAATTAGGAATAATGCCATGATATTGATTCCTGCCACAACCCCGAACTCTTTAAGTATTGCACTTTTCGTGAAAGCAAATACTGCGAACCCAATAGCGGCAGCGATATTACAGAACAGCGTAACAATACCCATTCTTCCTACCATTGAAACCAGGGCTTTGTCTTTGTCTGGTATTTCTTTATAAGTAGTATGATACTTATTTAAAAAATAGATACAGTTGGGAATACCTATAACTACTACTAATATTGGAATCAAAGCAGTTAATAAAGTAATCTGATAGCCACATAAAACAATTGTACCCAGACTCCATATCACACCCATACCTACTACTAACAAACTCATGATAACAGCACTGATAGATCTAAAGAAAAGAAACAAAGTCAATGCTGAAAGCAGAAAGGAGGCTAACAAAAATGTATTCATTTCGTCCTTAATTCTGTTTGCCATCACTGTGCGGATAAAAGGCATTCCACTTTTATATACTTCAATCTGTTGCTTGTTTTCGAATTCACCCACCACTTTGAGAATATGACTAATTAAACGTGTGCGGCTTTTGCTATTGATTGTATCCTTATTCAGACTAATCCCCAACAGATAAGCATTCTTATTAGGATTATATAAAAGTGTTTTGTAAAAAGGTAATCCTTGAAATTTAATTCTTGCGCTATCTAAATCTGCTTGATTGGAAT
>CAIJZG010000344.1 GCA_903825065.1 uncultured Bacteroidota bacterium | reverse complement strand
TTTGCTTGCAAATAGCTTAATGCAGTGCTGGCACTCTCTTTCATTACATTACCCAGATTACCAGTCAATTTCATTTCAGCCTTTCCATCACCAAGTATTGCTTCGATAAATAATATATCACCGCCTACATAAGTCCATGCCAGACCAACAGCTACACCAGCCATATTTGCTGTCTTATATATTTCATTACTATATCGAGAAGAGCCTAAAATCTTTTCTACATCTGCACTTGTAAGCACTGGTTTTACTTTATTTTTAATGGCATATTCTTTAGCCTGGTAACGCATGATAGAAGCAAGCTGACGGTCTAATTCCCTTACTCCACTTTCACGGGTATAACTTTCGATAATTTTTTCAATAACCTTATCATTCAACTTGAAATTGATTTTGTCTAAGCCATGTGCTTCTCTTTGTTTTGGCAATAAATGTCTTTTTGCAATCTCTACTTTTTCCTCAACAGCGTATCCGCTGAGATCAATTATTTCTAACCGATCTCGCAATGCTGGTTGAATATTTTGTATATTATTAGCCGTGGTAATAAATAAGACTTTACTTAAATCGTATTCTAATTCCAGATAGTTATCGTAAAAAGTATTGTTTTGTTCAGGGTCTAAAATTTCCAATAATGCTGATGAGGGATCACTTCTTCCATCAGTACCGATTTTATCAATCTCGTCTAAAATCATGACAGGATTTGATGACTTACACTTACGAATCTGCTGTATAATCCTTCCAGGCATTGCTCCAATATAGGTTTTCCGGTGACCACGCAGCTCACTTTCATCGTGTAATCCACCCAAACTTACTCTCACATATTTCCTTCCAATAGCGTGTGCTATGGAACGACCTAAAGATGTTTTACCGATTCCCGGAGGTCCAAGAAAACAAAGAATCGGACTTTTCATATCTCCCTTTAATTTCAGGACAGCTAAGTATTCAATAATTCTGCTTTTAATTTTCGACATCCCGTAATGGTCCCTATCGAGAATTTTCTGTGCATTTTTTAAATCGTAATTATCTGCTGAATAATCTTCCCATGGAAGATCTAACATCAAATCCAAATGGTTGTAAACAATGGAATAATCAGGCGTAGAGGCATTCATTCTTTCTAGCTTTTCAATCCCTTTTTTGAAAAGAACTTTGGCAGATTCAGGCCATTTTTTCGCTTCCGATTTCTTCTTCATATCGGCTATTTCCCGATCATTACTATCGCCACCTAATTCATCTTTAATACTATTCAACTGTTGCTGTAAAAAATATTCACGCTGTTGTTTATCTATCTCTGTTCGAGTTTTACTAGTTACTTTATCTTTAAGTTCGGCAAATTGCAATTCTCTATTCAAAATATGAATCAGTCGTTCTGCGCGCTTATAGATATCGTGAATCTCAAGTAAACTTTGTTTTTCAATTAAGTCACTATTTAAATTACTACTAACAAAATTGATAAGGAATGATGGGTTCTCTATATTTTTTAAGATAATAGATGCTTCAGTTGGCAAGTTTGGTGACAGATGAATGATCTGAGCAGCTAGGTCTTTAATGCTACTAACATGAGCTTTGAAATCTTCCGAAACGGGTAAAACGTCTTCTTCTAATAAACGAATCGATGCTTTGAAATAAGGATCTTCTGTTTGCATTTCTAGTAACTCAAATCGCTTTTTACCCTGAATAATAATGGTTGTTCCACCATCGGGCATTTTAATCAATTTCACAATTTTTGCTACCGTTCCAATGCTACATAAATCACTCGGGGCTGGTTCTTCTATATTGGCATCTTTTTGAGCCAATACTCCTATCAGTTTATCCAGTTTATATACATCATTTACTGCTTTTATGCTTTTATCCCTTCCTACCGTAATTGGCAAAACAACACCTGGAAATAAAACAGTATTTCTTAAAGGTAATATGGGTAATATTTCAGGAATGATCAGGTTTTTATCCTGTTCACCGTCATTTTCATTAATCGGAATAATCGGCATGAAATCGGTATCATCCTCTGAGCGGAAAAACAAATTTTCTTTCAACATGGTTAAATTCTTTGGTCAAATTGTCACAGTTCCCTTTATACTAAAAATAAACAAAGGAAAGCTGAATATTGCAATATTGGTGCCACTGCCACAGAAACTAATGATTTTGTACAAACTGACACAAAAAAAAAGTCCTCCCGAAATTCGAGAGGACCTTCTTGCAAGAAGTAATAATATGAGAAATACAATAAAGTAATTCTACAATTTACTAATTATTTTTTCTTAGTTGTGTCAACAACTGCTTTTTTAGTAGTATCAACTGCAGCTTTAGCAGTATCTACAGCAGCTTTAACTGTATCAACTTTAACTGTATCAACTTTAGCTTCTTTGTTTTCAGCGTTGTTACAAGCTGCCATTAAACCAGCAACAGCCAAAATTGCGAATACTTTTTTCATTGTAATTTTGTTTTTAAATTTTTAATGGGGCAAAGATAATATCCTCCAAATAATTAACAAATTATTTGACACATATATTTTTCGTCAATATATACTACTTTTTCCTGAAGAAAATCCGAATTGGAACTCCCGTTAATTTAAACTTTAATCTAAGTTGATTTTCCAGATAATTTTTATAGGCTGGCTTGATATCCTCCGGGTAATTAGTAAAGAAAGCAAATGAAGGTACCGCAGTAGGTAACTGAGTGATGTATTTTATTTTTACTGTATTCCCTCTAACAACAGGTGCATGATAGGCTTCCACTGCTTTAAGCATAATGTCATTTAGCTGAGAAGTAGGGATTTTTCGATTTCGATTTTCATATACTTCGATAGCCAATTCAATTGCTTTAAAAATTCTTGTTTTCTCTACAACTGAAATAAACAAAATAGGCACATCCGTAAATGGAGCAAATTTTGTTCTTAATAATTTCTCATAATCTCTGGCAGTATTTGTTTCTTTTTCCACCAAATCCCATTTGTTTACAAGTACTACAATACCTTTTCCTTTTCTTGTAGCCAAACTAAATATGCTTACATCTTGGGCAGTTATTCCTTTTTTTGCATCAATCAATAACATACAAACATCCGCATCATCCATAGCCTTTATAGCACGAATGATGGAGTAGAACTCCAGATCATCTTTTTCAGAACTTTTTTTACGAATTCCTGCAGTATCAATCAGCATGAATTCTTTCTGAAACATTTTATAGTGAGTATGAATGGTATCTCGAGTAGTTCCTGCAATATCACTAACAATGGTTCTATCCTCTCCTATTAAAGCATTCAGCAGGGAAGATTTACCTACATTGGGTTGACCGATAATAGCAAATTTTGGCAGTTCATTGTCACGCAAAGTTTCGTCAGAATCTTCCTCTTTCATATTCGCAGTAACCGCGTCTAAAACCTCTCCTGTTCCGCTACCAGTAATACTGCTTACGAAAAAAGTATTTTCCAGTCCTAGGCTATAAAATTCTGTTGCGTCTAATTGACGTGCACTATTGTCTACTTTATTTACAACCAAATAAACAGGTTTGGGTGTTCTGCGTAACATATCGGCCATCACTTCATCTAAATCAGTAATACCAGTTACTACATCCACCATGAATATGACGCTGTTCGCTTCTTCAATGGCAATTTTAACTTGCTTTCTGATTTCTCTTTCAAAAATATCATCGGTATTTGGAACAAATCCTCCGGTATCTACCACATTGAAAGTTTTACCATTCCAATCGGTAACACCATACTGACGATCACGTGTAACTCCGCTCTCATCATCCACAATCGCTTTACGCTGTTCGAGTAAACGGTTGAAAAAAGTACTCTTTCCAACATTGGGTCTTCCAACAATTGCTACTGTATAACTCATAATAATCCTCCTTAAATAATGTTTTTATGTTAGTTACCTGAAAATTCAAGCTAACCATTATTTATATCCGTATTCTTTTAATTGTAAGTCATTATCACGCCATTTAGGTCGCACTTTTACAAACAATTCTAGAAATATTTTTTTATCGATAAACTGTTCAATATCTTTTCTTGCTAATGTGCCAATCTCTTTAATCATTTTGCCCTTCTCCCCAATGATGATAAACTTCTGTGTATCACGCTGTACTATTATATCTGCCTGTATCTTAACGATATCTTCTCTATCTTTAAATTCATTGATTAAAACTGCTGTATGATATGGAATTTCGTCGCCAAACAACTGATAAATTTTTTCTCTAATCATTTCTGATACAAAGAATTTTGTTGGCATATCACTCAAATCTTCTTCACTATAAAATGGTTCTCCTTCTGGCAACAATTCTAAAATTGCATGTAACAATTTATTCAAGTGCACTTTTTGCAAAGCAGAGATTTTAACGATCTTACTGCAATAGCTTTTTTCTGAAAAGTATTTTTCTGCTAAAGCGATCCTTCCATTACCTGCTTTATCTATTTTGTTTAGTACAACAAGTGCAGGAACTTTCAATCTTAATTTCTGAAAGATGCCATCTACCTCGTCTAAATCTTCATTGGCATCAACAATCAGCAATGCAATATCAGCATCTTCCAAAGCACTTTTTACAGACGACATCATATGTTCATGCAACTTGTATTGCGGATCGATAATTCCTGGCGTATCAGAAAAAATAATTTGGTATTCCCCCGGAACATTTAAGAAGGCTTTAATCCGATGGCGTGTTGTTTGTGCCTTTGGAGAAGTGATAGCCATCTTCTCACCAATCAATGCATTGATCAGTGTGCTTTTCCCGGCGTTCGGCTTACCAAATATGTTAACAAAACCTACTTTCATTTACTAAAGGTACAAAATAACAAAGGCCTCAATAGAGGCCTTTTAAGTTGCGAGAGAAGGGATCGAACCTCCGACCTTCGGGTTATGAGCCCGACGAGCTACCGCTGCTCTATCTCGCGATATAAGATTAATCTAATTATCGCTTTTATATTAAGAATTCATTTCACTAACCGTTTCGTCTCTCTTAATGGGTTGCAAAAGTATGTGTTACAAACTTACCATCCAAAAATATTTGCTAATCATCTGATTTTCTTTTTATCGTAGCTCCCCCACTGGAACTGATATCTCTTACAACTCCAGCTCCTTTATAAAAAATAGTACTACCTCCACTTGCTTCTGCACTCAACTCTTTATTAATTGTAATGCGAACAGCAGACGCTCCAGTAGCTTCAATTTTAGCGTATTCGGCTTTTAAATCATAGGCCTTCATTTCACATGCACCAGACAAATCAACTGTAGTATTTTCTGCAGATCCAGACACTTTAAAATTTGAAGCACCACTGGCATCTAATCTTAGTTTGCCGGCTTTTACTTCACCAGTAAAATCGCTTGCACCTGATAATTGAATTTTTAAATTGTCCGAACTAATTACATCAACAGTTTTAATATTACAAGCTCCTGAAGCCTCCAGATGATGGATTTCAACAAAAGTGATATAAGCTTTTATTTTATTATTATTACTCCAGGTCTTCCAATTCCATCCATTTCCATCAAAATAAATATGCAGTTTCCCATTTCTTACTTCCGTTTTAATTCGGTATAAGGAATTTGGATTACTGGCACTAATGGCTACTGCTTCTTCTTTGCCTTGAGATAGATAAAGATCAATAGCACCAGATACTTCAACCCCTGTAAACCCTTTTACAGAGCGAACTTCCGCATTAGCATCAAAAACAATGTTCTTTGCATTTTGAGCCTGCACATGATAGATACCCACTAGTAAAAAAAACAGTACTGTTATCCTTTTCATGAGAAATGTTTTGTGTTCAACGTTAGATAGGTTATAAAGTTACACTTGGGATTTAAAATCTCTTTAGCTATTTTTGCGGTAGACATTCCTCGGGGTGCTGTTCGGAACATTACGAATGGCTGAGATAATACCCGTCGAACCTGAACAGGGTAATGCCTGCGAAGGGAAGGTGTACTGTTTTACAGATCCTCTCCATTAGCTCTCCCTGTTTCCATTATTAACTTTAAAAATCATCAAAAAATGAAAAAGTTTTTGGGAACAACCATCATTGTATTCCTTACATGTCTGGCATCTAGTCAGAGTAACAAAACAAACAATCAGAAGCCAATTAAAGAAACCTTTACAGATAGCAGTTTATTTCTGCAACCTCTAGAGGTAAGAGCAACCAGAGCAGCAGAAACTGCTCCATTTACAAAAACCAATCTGAATAGAGATCAAATCGCTATTGGTAATAGTGGGCAGGACCTTCCATTTCTCTTAAATCAAACGCCTTCAACAGTGATCAATTCAGACGCTGGAAATGGCGTTGGTTACACCGGAATTCATATCCGAGGATCAGATGCTACGAGAATCAACGTAACACTAAATGGCATCCCCTATAATGATGCGGAAAGTATGGGAACATATTTTGTAGATTTACCAGACTTTGCTTCTTCAATTAATAGTATTCAAATTCAAAGAGGAGTTGGAACTTCATCAAATGGCGCTGGTGCATTTGGAGCAACATTAAATTTAGCCACCAATGAGTTCAATGAAAAATCTTATCTAGAACTCAATAATAGTTTTGGCTCATTCAATACCTGGAAAAATACTTTGAAATTCGGTACCGGCTTAATTGGAAATCATTTTACAATTGATGCAAGAATTAGTAGAATTAATAGCGATGGCTATATTGATCGTGCAAGTTCAGATTTAAAATCGTTTTATGTTAGTAGCGCTTATGTGAACAAAAATTCATCCCTTAGATTAAATATTTTTTCTGGAAAAGAAAAAACGTATCAAGCTTGGTATGGCATTTCAGATTCAATGCTATTAACTGATCGCAGGTATAATCCTGCGGGAATGGAAAAACCTGGAACACCTTACAATAACCAAACTGATAATTATACTCAAACCCATTATCAATTATTTTATAATTATAAATTCCCTAATCATTGGGCATTTAGTACTGCTGTATTTTTAACCAGTGGCAAGGGCTATTATGAAGAATATAAAGCTAACCAATCTTACTCTGATTATGGATTACCTAATCAGTCTATTGGCAACTTTACTTATGCTGCCACAGATTTAATACGACAACGCTGGTTAGATAATACGTTCTTTGGCCAAATAGCTTCTTTGCAATACAAAAACCAGAAAGACGAATTAACTGTTGGTGGGGGTTGGACAAAATACCAAGGCCAGCATTTTGGAAATATCATTTGGATGAACTTTGGGACTGCATCACCTGATTATCATTATTACGATTATCCAGCTACAAAATGGGATGCTAACATTTATACTAAATGGATGCACCAGTTTAATAATATGTGGCAAAGCTTTATAGATGTCCAATATAGAAATGTTAGTCACAAAATGGAAGGTTTTGAAGGCAATGCCAATCTTTCTGTTCACAGAAATTTCCAATTTCTTAATCCAAAAGCAGGTATAACTTATACCCATAATGGCTGGCAAGGATATTTGAGTTATGCATTAGGAAATAAAGAACCTAACAGAGATGATTTTCAAGCAGGCTTAGTTAGTCAGCCAAAACAAGAAACCTTGCATGATTTTGAATTGGGTCTCGAAAAAAGAAACCAACATTTTCACTATGGAGCTACCGTATATTATATGAATTACATCAATCAATTGGTATTAACAGGTCAGATTAATGATGTAGGTTCTTACACTAGAACTAATGTTCCCTATAGCTACCGTTTAGGAATAGAATTACAAGGAACTGCAGAATTTACAAAGTGGTTTAATGTAGTTGCCAACCTCACCTTCAGTAAGAATAAAATAAAATCTTTTACAGAATATATTGACAACTATGATACGGGCGGACAAAATGCAATGAATCATAATAATACCGATATTTCTTTCTCACCAAATACAATTGGAAGTTTGAGCTTAAATTTTAAATTGAGAAAGGACTTGGATATTAGTTTATTAAACAAGTACGTTGGAAAACAATATCTGGATAATGCACAGAATGAATCAAGCAAGCTAGATGCTTATTTTACAGAAGATCTTAGAATACATTTCACAATCAAAAATAAACTTTTCAAAGAATGGCAAATTATTGGGCAACTGAATAATTTATTTAATGTAAAATATCAACCTAATGGATATGCCTACAGTTATATTTATAATAATGCAATAGTTTACGAAAACGGCTACTATCCAATGGCTGGAACCAATTTCATGCTTTCATTAAATATCAATTTATAAAGGTAGCATTCAAAAAAGTCTCGATGAAATGTTTCATCGAGACTTTTTATTTATATTTTATTACAATACTATTTAGCAATTCTATCTTGCCAAGCTAACATTCCCCCTGAAACATTAATAAGATTGGTAAAGCCTGCTGTTTCAAGCATCATGCATGCCTGACCACTCCTATTACCACTACGGCAATAAATATATATTTCTTCATTTTTAAAGTCTTCGATGGCATCAATATTCAAAGTTTGTACTTGTCCCAAAGGCAACAAAATACCTCCAATATTAAAGTCAGTGTGTTCATGAGGTTCTCTTACGTCTACTAAATTGATTTTTTCGCCTGAGTCAATTTTCACTTTTAGTGCTTCTACTGAAATTGTTTGCATGTAAATATAAATTTGATGATTATTGATTGATTGTTGCTTGCACACTATCTTTTATGGGTGCAACAGAACTGATATAAATATCTAATAATTGGCCACTATGGATTTTGTTCGCAGTCTTCTGACCCGGAACAGTTTCGATATAAACTTCAGGACTCTGTTTTACTATAAATGCTGCATTGGTATCTGCGATTGTACCTACAGGAATAACAGAACCTATATTTAAACTTAAGGAGGTTATCCAACTTTTTGCTTCCTGATAAGTTAGTCCGATTAAATCTGGAACATCAATATCTCCCCCTCCAACTCCACTTCCTAAAACTAAGCCAATTGCAGATCCTAAAGGTATTTTGGTATTCGGGATTACGTCAATATCATTCAATGTTTGTTCTAAAACCGCATTACGTGCGATATCTGGTTTGTAACTAATAACACCCAACTTCAGACCAAGGCTCTGTAAATACATTTCGGCACTTCTAATAGAAAACCCTACTAAATTTGGCATTTCAACCATTGGTGCCAGACTTCTATTAATGGTTAAATAAATGGTTCTCCCTGACTTTACAATCGCATCTGGTTCAGGTGATTGTCGAACTACCGCTAATTTAGCTACACTGTCAACATATACCGAATCTTGCAATGCCACATGGAATCCTTTATCCTCTAGTATTTTTTTTGCTGCGGTAGCATTTTGTCCGACTACACTTGGTACTTTTTCTAATTTTCCAAATCCTGTGATCCAAGACAACGAAAGAAAAAACAATATAACCAGCAAAATGATTAGGCCAAATGCTGCTACGAAATTTACCCACAAGGGTTTGCTAGTTATAAATTTAAACACAGGATTAAATTTGAATATAATATCGGGAAATTCCTTTATTTATATGAAACTACCAATTCCAGCTATAAGAATTGATAATTTCAGCTTTAATTTAACGCTTCTTCGAGAATGGCTGTATAGAAATCTTTTAAATTCCATCCCATTGCAAGAACTTGTTGGGGAATTATGCTTGCTTCACTTTGACCAGGAACTGTATTCACTTCCAACATATATGGTTTAGCACTTTCTTCCTGATATATAAAATCAATTCTTACTACTCCTCTACAATTCATCACTTCATATACACGCTTAGCTGCTGCTGATAATTGTTGAAGCATTACTTCAGTAATAATTGCAGGTGTGATTTCTTCACTTTTGCCTAAATATTTTGCTTCAAAATCGAAGAAAGTATTACCTGTTTTAATTTCAGTAATTGGCAGTACTGTGATTACACCTTTTGTTTTAAAAACGCCGATAGTAAATTCTCTCCCACTAATAAATTCCTCAATTAAAATTTGATCATCCTCTTTGAAAGCTTTATCAATTGCTGCATCCAAATCAGTTGCAACAAGTACCTTACTCATTCCAATACTGCTTCCCCCATTATTTGGTTTTACAAAAACGGGTAATTGTAAATTTTCTAAAACTGCTTCACTTGTTATTGGTGTGTGCTTAAATAGATGAAGAGACTTTGCCACATGAATGCCTGCGAAAGATGCGACTGCCACCGTATATCTCTTATTAAAAGTTAGTGCCGAAGTAGCTGCATCGCAACTAGTATAAGGCAATTGTAGCATATCGAAATAACCTTGCAATTTTCCATCTTCTCCAGGAGTCCCATGGATACATAATAGAATTGCATCAAAGTGTATTTTTTGATGATGATCAATTATTGTAAAATCTGATTTATCAACAGCTAATTTCTCTCCTTTTTCCGGCGTATACCACCAACCCGTTTCGTTAATATCGATTCGGAAAACATCAAACTTTTCTCTATCTGTGTTATTGGAAACCGTGATAGCGCTCTTATAACTAATCTGCGCTTCTCCACTCAATCCACCCGTAACAAGTGCAATCTTTTTCTTCATGCTTT
>CAIJZG010000343.1 GCA_903825065.1 uncultured Bacteroidota bacterium | reverse complement strand
GAGTTTTAAAAACGCCTGTCATAAATCCCATACTCTAATAAGATATATTTATTTCACTTAATGATTTATGAAAATTTAGTACTGGAAGAAATTGTGCTCTTTTTAATTTGTTATCCCCAACCTCGTCATATCTTATTAATGCACCTGCAGTAAAACCATCCTCTGATTCTATATTTCTAAATCTTGCCTCAATTTGAAATTGTATAGACTGATAAGGTAAGAGATACGTTTTGATTTGATGATGATAACAAAAATTTAATTGTAATTCATCTACAAATAAACCTGCAAGTGCTGGATTCCTGCTTAGATTCGAAAATCGAATATCAGTATTTAATGGATCCTGAGTAAATCCTGAAACACTTATTAAAGTCCAAAAAATTACAAATAAAATTAGATTGACAGACTTTTTCATACTATTCCATACTGCCTCAATTTTAATTGGAAGCATCATAAAATTATCTATCAGCAATAGTTAGTGTATATAAAACTATTTTAGTATTCAAAAATCATTCTAGAATAAAGGCTAGAGAATTTTCGACAGTAATTCTTTTTTCATTTCTTTCACTTCTGTTTTAGTAAAGCCATGAGCAAGAATGCGCCCTTCTCCAGTTGTTTCTATGATTATAGTGGAATATCCTATTAATGGAGTTTCAATATCTACAGAAGATATTCTATTCATAGGGATAGTTGTTTCTTTGCCATTGAAAAGTCCTGGGAGTTTAAATGTAACAGCTTGCTCATCAATAATAATAACACAAGGGAAAATCTTATTGCCTTCCGATAAACGAGATGCCGTGTATTTATTCATAAATTGAATTTATAGTATAAAGGTATCATTTATCATTTATTTGATTTTAATCCTTTAGAGACGAATTAGTTATATATGGTAGTTGGATATTTATATATTGCGAAAATCCCCTAAACAAAGGTAAAAAATTGGGTGTTTTAGCGGTAATACTTTGGGAATACTACTACAAGACATCAGGTTTAAACACATGTACATTTGAATAAACTTATTAACCTATGGATTTCTTTTCTATTCCTGTGCAAACAGAAGTTAAGGGCAAAAGGATCAATGGTTTGTTGCGGGGGAATTTTGTGTATTGGGAGTTTGAATCCTATTCTAGTTTCTTTGTTCAACATTTCCCCAACCACATTTTTAGTAGCAGAACTACTTTAAAGGAAAGATCTGAAACACTTGATGATTTAGTGGAAGGAATACTATCCGCTATTGACAAAAGTATTGAACCTATTCTCTGTTAGATTTTTGTATGTATTAAATTATTTATTCATCACATTTTTTTTTCGATTTTTATTTTTGATTATGATTTGCTCGTAAATTGTAGCAACAATTACTTGCCATGAATATTCCACGTAGATTATTATTGAAACAGATACTGTTTGTGTCTACAACTGCCGCAATCATCCCTTCATGTTTATTTGATAAACACAAAACGGGCATTCTGCTGAAACATATACAAGTTAGCCCTGAACAGGAAGCAACTTTCGCCAGTTTATTAGCTACTATTATCCCAGAAACAGAAACACCAGGTGCTGCGAGTTTGCATGCTGATCTTTTTGCCTGGAAAATGCTTGATGATTGCAGTCCTAAAATTGATCAGGACAAAATTTTGAAAGGACTAAATGACTTAAACCTACTTTGCCAAACTAAATTCGGACATTTTTTTAATCGTTTAACAGATGAACAACGAATTGAATTATTAAAAGAAATCGAATTGCGTAAAGACAAAAAAGATAGTCTTTTTGAATTTTATCAAAAGTCAAAAGGATTAGCCCTTCATGCATATACTAGTTCTGAATATTTTATGACCAAAATACAGGTCTATGAACAAATACCTGGTCGTTATCATGGTTGTGTAAAAGCATAATACATTATCTAAAATTTGAAACTTTTTTATGGGAGAGAATAATACAGGTACAGCAAAAAATAGAAGCTTTGATGCCATAGTAATTGGTTCAGGAATGAGTGGTGGTTGGGCGGCTAAAGAATTTACCGAAAAAGGATGGAAGACACTTGTTTTGGAAAGAGGCAGAGAGGTACAGCATCTAAAAGACTACCCAACAACGAATATGATGCCTTGGGAATTTGAACATCGTGGACAATTGCCTTTAGAAATTACAGAAGCTAATCCTATAATTAGTAAGTGTTATGCATTTCGCGAAGATGCAGCACATTTTTTTGTAAAAGATCAAGAACACCCGTATATACAGGGTAAACCGTTTGATTGGATACGTGGCTATCAAGTAGGGGGTAAATCGTTAATGTGGGCAAGACAAACTCAACGTTGGAGTGACTTTGATTTTAGTGGCCCTGCACGTGATGGGTTTGCAGTTGATTGGCCCATAAGATATAAAGACATTGCGCCCTGGTATAGTTATGTGGAGAAATTTGTAGGGATTTCTGGTAATAAAGATGGCCTTCCAAATCTTCCCGATGGTGAGTTCCTTCCGGCCTTAGAATTAACTTGTGTGGATCATTATTTCAAAGAAGTTCTTCAGAAAAATTATGCAGGCCGACATTTAATTTATGGACGATGTGCCCATTTAACAAAACCGAATCCCATTCATTTGGAACAGGGTAGAGGACAATGTCAGAATAGAAACCTTTGTCAAAGAGGCTGCCCATTTGGGGGCTATTTTAGTAGTAACTCTTCCACTATGCCTTGGGCTGCAAAGACTGGCAATTTAACCCTTCGACCTTTTTCAGTGGTACATTCCATAATTTACGACGAACAAAAAGGGATGGCTACAGGCGTAAGAGTGATTGATGCTCAGACAAAAGAAATGGTTGAATACTATGCTAAAGTGATTTTTGTAAATGCAGGTGCGATTAATACCAATCTTCTATTATTAAATTCAACTTCTCATCGTTTCCCTAATGGGTTAGGTAATGACAATGGTCTCTTAGGCAAATTTGTTGCTTTTCATAACTATCGTGCTAGAATCAATGCACAATATGATGGTTTTATGGATTCCACTACTGATGGAAGGTCTCCAACCAGTGCTTATCTTCCAAGATTTAGAAATGTAGAGAAGCAAGAAACAGACTTTTTAAGAGGTTACGCAGCTGGATTTTCTTCTGGTCGTTATATCAAAAGAAACACCGATGGTTTCGGAAAAGAGTTAAAGGATCAACTTGCTAAAAAAGAATTAGGTCCATGGTATGTTGGGTCGCATATGATGGGGGAAACTATCCCTAAAGAAAGTAATCAAGTAACTCTTGATGCTATTTTAAAAGATCCATGGGGTATACCACAATTGAATATTCAGGTTGCTTATGATGATAATGATGAAAAGATGGTGAAAGACTTTATTGAGCAAATGACGGAAATGTATACTAAAGCAGGATTCAAAAATATAAGCACTACTGATTCTAAAGCAGCTCCTGGTTTGGATATTCATGAAATGGGTGGGGTTCGTATGGGTAAGGATCCCAAAACTTCCCTATTAAATGAATTTAATCAATTGCATCTATGTAAAAATGTATACGTAACTGATGGCGCATGTATGACTTCTACATCAACGCAAAATCCCTCACTTACCTATATGGCAATCACTGCAAGGGCTGTTGACCATGCTGTAAATGAAGCAAAAAAAGGTTCGAAATTAGTTTGATAGCCAAATTTTATAAGCTTTAAGTTCTATTTGTTTTTTTCTTATTAGATTGCGGACTGAAAGACATTATAAATTTATCCAGTTTTATGACAATTGAGCAATTTAAGTTATTGACCCTTGAAGAAAAATTATCAGAGTTGAAGTATCACGGTGAATTATTGGGTTCTTATGAACGTAATGGTGAACCTAATACCCCTAAAATTCCAGGCGATATATTTGCGTTATATGATTTTTGGGCTTACCTGAGCGATGACGAACAAACAGTTATCCCTACTCGAAGAAACCCTTTGGTTGTAGAATAAAGTGATATAAAGATTCTGAGAAACATTGCTGTTTCAATTAGAATCCATTTACTCGGTATTTATTTCTATTAATACGGTATTGAAATACCCCCGAGATTTCGGGGGTATTTTTTTAATATACCCCATTTGTTTAACAACTTGCATTCTAGGAAATTGTTAATTTAGCTACGATGAGAAAAATAGTATTGAATTGCTTTGCTTTGATATGTCTAACCCTTTTTGTAGAAAAAGCGCAGGCTCAGGTCTATGACTCTGTATTAAATATTTATGAAGAGCAATATCCCCACGAAAAGATTCATATCCACTTTGATAGAACTATATATAATTCGGGAGAGACTATATATTATAAACTCTATGTCTTATCTGGTTTGGAGTGGACTAATTTAAGCAAAAATGTATATGTTGTTTGGTATGATACCAGCGGTAATTATATAAAACAAACTGTTGCACCTTTATTTCAATCTTCTGCGAAAGGAAGTTTTGAAGTACCTGCAAATTACAAAGGCGATTTTTTAAGGGTTAAAGCCTTTACTCGTTGGATGTTGAATGACGATAGTGTATTTCTTTATGAAAAAAACATACCTATAAATTCTGGATCAATATCAAAAACAAAAATAAATACGATCCCAAAAACTAGGGTAGAAATTTTTCCGGAAGGGGGCGTTTTAGTAAATGGACTGAATAGTAAAGTAGCATTTAAGGCAACCAATGGATCAGGAATTCCTGTTTTTATAAAAGGATTTTTATTAAACGATAAAAATAAAATTCTCGACACTTTAAAAGTAGCCCACGATGGTATGGGGGCTTTCCAACTTATGCCTGTTGCAGGAGAAAAATATCAAGTAAGTTGGACTGATGAAAATGCACAAAAAGGGGTGACGCTGATAACACCAACAATTAAAGAGGGGGTTATTTTGAAATTAAGCATGGACAATGAAAAAGCCTATGCTCAAGTAGAACGGACTCCGAATGTGCCTCAGAATTTTAAACAAATGAAACTATTGGTACATCAAAATCAACACTTGATTTATACAGTTGATTTTAAAGGGGAAGAGCGTCAGGTTCAAAAAGCTGGGTTGCCTATTGATGAATTACCTACTGGAGTAGTTCAGTTTTCTTTGTTCACGAAAGATTGGTTGCCTATTGCGGAAAGAATTGTTTTTGTAAATAATCGCTTGCATGAGTTCAATGCTAAACTTTCAGTTGAATTAGCCAATGTAAATAAGAGAGGTAAAAATGTACTTGATATTTTAGTCTCTGATACTTCTTCCGCTAATATGTCAATATCTGTTACAGATGCCTCAATTGTAATGCCTGAACAGCAGACCATTTATTCTGATTTTCTTTTGAGTAATGATATTCGTGGTAAAGTATATCAACCAGCTTATTATTTCTCAAGCGATGCTGATAGTGTAGCAGAGCATCTTGATTTAGTCATGCTAACTAACGGGTGGCGAAAATTTGATTGGGATAAAATTAAAGCGGGTATATTACCGGTACAAATTTTTCCTAAAGAAACTGATTTAATGAAAATTACGGGTAGAGTATTTGGAAGTTCTACTACAAAATTATCGAATGATCTGCTTTTGAATCTAATTATAAATGGAAAAGATAGCAGTAAGAAATTTGTATTTATTCCTGTATTAAAAGACGGAAGTTTTGAAGATAAATCGATTTTCTTCTATGATACTTCAAGAATATTTTTTGGATTTAATGGGAATACAAAACTTACCGACATTACTCAAGTGCATTTTGAAAATGGATTATTGAGACAAGAATTTAAAAAAATACAAATAGGCGCCGGAGGTTTTCAGCATAACTGGAGTGATAGTATGGCTAGGGCCAAATTGAATTTTTATTTGTTGGAACAAGAAAAGCTGAAGAAGCAAATGGAATCTGCAACTTTAAAAGAAGTTATTGTAAAATCAAAAGTAAAATCGCCTATTCAATTGTTGGAAGAAAAATATGCTACCGGATTTTTCTCAGGTGTTGATGGCGTATCTTTTGATTTATCATCCGATCCTAGTGCTATGGGCGCCATAGATGTATTAACTTATTTGCAAGGGAAAGTAGCTGGTTTAAATATCTCAATTTCAGGTACACAAGCATCAGCATCATGGAGAGGTTCTAAAACAGATTTTTTTGTAAATGAAACTAGCACCCCTTTAGAATCGGTTCAAGCCATGTCAATTTCTGATATTGCATACATAAAAGCAATTAGACCTCCTTTCTTCGGATCAATGGGAGGTGGAAGCGGCGGAGCCATTGCTATTTATACGAAAAGAGGTGGAAGCAAAGGAGGTAATCTGAATAGTAAAGGAATGGAGAATACTGTGTTGGGAGGGTATTCAGTTTTCAAAGAGTTTTATAATCCTAATTATGACAAACCAACTGCAAATTTTGAATCGGATAATCGGACAACTTTATATTGGAATCCCTTTGTACTTACCAATAAAAGAAGTCCAAGAGTTAGAATTGAATTTTACAATAACGATAGTAGCAAAAAATTACAAATTGTATTGGAAGGTATTAACTCAAATGGAAAATTAGCAAGAACCGTTCAATATATACAATAGGGTAATCATCGCTAATAGATTAAATAACGACCTAGTGGGTTTCTGATAATAATTTCTGTCATGGAATCTTTTAATTACAAAATAGAGAATATGTATGATGATCAAAAAGACAGACATTTTAATAGAATAAAAGCTGAAAAATATATTGGGAAAAATCCTGAAGTGATGAAACAGTTTGCAGCCTTAATAAGGTCGGAAATCGAAAAATCTATTTCCCAATTACAGGAAGCTATTGATTTAAAAGATATACATCAATTAAAAAAAATCGGACATCGCTTAAAGGGGGCAACTCTAACTGCAGGGATGCAAATTCTTAGTGAATGTGCCATTCGGTTTTCAGAAATGAGTTCATTTAGTCAGGAGTTTGCTGAACAATGTTTACTACAATTAAAAGAAGAGTCTTTTTTGGTAATGGAAATATTAGAAAGAGAGGTTGTATAAATAGTATAAATAACAGATTCTAAAGCTTGATTAGTCTCAAATAATCAAGCATAGCTTGGTTTATTTCTTGATTCATATTATCGTTGTAATCTTCCAATTTCAATTCGAATTGATAATGCCCCTTTTTTAATATGGTTGAAACACTATTACTAAAACCCCAATTGCTCCATTCTTTTGATCCTCTTTGCGGTAAAATAATAGTGCCTATCAATTCTTTATTTATCAGCAGGGAACGAATAGCACATTTATTCTCAGTATTTGTGGGACCATTTCCATTTGCATATCGGAAATCAATTGCATAAATGCCATCTTCCTTAATATCCACATTGAATAAAATATTGGAATTATTTTTTTTACTCGTTTCAACAAACCCTCTTCCGGTAAAGCCTTGATAATTCAATTTAGACGAAGGGTTGAAATTTTCTGCATCTAAAATAATAATTGATTTCTCATTATAAAATGCGACTGGTTCACTAGCAAAAGAAGGAATTTGTTTGTTGTCTTGTGCAATTACTTGATATTCCCCAAATTTATTTGCAAGAACAGGATAGCTAGTTGCGTTAGTATTCCCAATAAAAGTTCCATTAAACAGAATTTTGTATGAAACAGCTCTTTCTATTGCGTTCCAGGAGAGTAAGTTTTTTTCAAAAGAAACAATTGGTGCAGATACACTTGTATAGTTATTTATTTTGTGAATAGATTTTGGATTTAATGACTTGTTGTTAAGTTTAATTAAAATATTATGCTTACCAACAATGTTTGCCGGAATTTTATGGCTAGCTTGAACAACTCCGTCTACCGAAAATGATTGAATGCTATTTCCTGTTCCTTCCAAATGAATATCTAATACGGCTTTCCTGTATTTAAAATTATCTAACTTTTTAGAACCAATGTAAATTGATGGTACAAAAGGATGAAAGGATATTGAATCAGCTTGAAAACTTATTCCGAAAATTAGTTTATGAACAAGAGCTAGGTTGCCTGATAAACTCCATAGCATATTACTGCTATTGATTTGTGTGCCTGCAAAATCTCCATTATCTGCAACAAAGTTTTCTTTGTTGGTTAGGAAAAGTGCTGCAGGACGATATATACTTTTGATGGATTCTATAACAGCAATTTCATTACTTGTTTTAGCAGAAGCCAGTGCCCAATAAGTTTGGACAAATGGCCAAACTGCATTATTATGATAGGGTGGTATATTCGGAATTTGTGGGAATATGCAACTTACCCCAAATTCTGTTTGGGGTACCGATGCTGCAATCTTATCAGCTTTTTGTTTATCTGCTATGCCAAACAAAATGCAAAGTGCTTCACCTAAGCTTTCTGATCTAGGAGAGACAATTTTATTATTTCTTCCATATAAATACTGAGCATAAAATCCCTTTTCAGGTAACCATAAATATTTATTGATTCCGTTTTTTATTTTTTTGGAAATTAATTCATGCTTAGAAGATACATCGGGATGGTTCAATAGTTTTGCCATTTGGCTTAATACTTTATTGGCTTGATAGTGGGCAGCATTTGTACCTAAGCACTCACTTTCAAAAATATCTGCAGGCTGCATCCATTTTGGATAAGTTTGTTCGCGCCAATCAAGAAAAGATGATTCCCCTTTAACCATACCCGTTATCGGGTCATAGCAATTATGTATATCATCGTCAATGCTGTTCTTAATTATTTCGTAGGCAGAACTAAGCCAATCGTTATCACCAGTTGCTGTATATACTTCCCATGCGGCAACTGCCCATATCATTCTGTCTGTTGATGCTGGATAGGCTCCGCCAGTGCCTGTATCTTGGATGATTCTTTTTTTCTTATTAACTTTTTTCAATAAACTATTTTTTGCAACCTGTGGTTGTAAATAGGCCATCGATAAAATGATGGAATAACTAATATCCCTTGTCCAGACACCTGCCCATTCTTTACCTGTTCTAAAAGTGCTATCTGGTTCAACCGCCTTGATCATTTCTTCAAGCGACATATTATAAACTGCATTAGCTAAAATAAAGTCACTTTTAAATTGCGGGAATGCACTGATATCTTTAGATAACTTCCATTCATTGGCAATTTCTTTCTGATCTTTTTTTGCATTCAGCAATAATTCGGTTTCAAAAATGCCATCTCCGTCAGGATCTTTCATTAATAAATAATCATTGTGAATCAAGTTGTCGAAATCCCAAATCATTGGCAAAGTACCACCGGCAATATAAATTCCTTTGAAGTCTTGTTTGTAAATTTTTGTACCATTAAAACAAGTGTAAAAACCCTTTTCAGAAAATTGTTTGAGGATATCCCTTCCATCTAATCTGATTTTTAATTTTGTATTAGGAAGTAAGAAATTTTTTTTTAAGGAGTACTGTTTAAGTTGTTGTCCAAAAACAATCAACGGAGTTTCTGCAAAACCATTTATTGCGTTTACAGTAAAATGGTGGTCATGTCCAGAAATCATTTCATTATCTCTTCCATTAATTGCGAACTTAAAACTAATATCGGCAGGTTGATATAAATTAGCAGGGCTTTCGTAATTGCTACTAATTTGGTAATCATTCTTAGCCTTTGCAAAATATTTTCCTTGAATCACATTGTCCTTTCCGATACTATAGGTAGCATTACTTTTTTGCGCATTTGCAACTATAGAACCAGTTAATGCTGACATTGCTAGTATGTTGATTTTAATGAATGAATAATATTTCATAGGAATAATTTCTTATTTTATATAAAGGGGACAATCCAATAGTGAAAGAAAGTAAATTTAAAGAAAATTGATGGCTAGACATAAAAAAAGAACATCAATCATGATGCTCTTCTTTTTCGATAGCTTAAGATTATTTTGCAGGTGGAAATGAAGCTAAAATTCTAGTAACAGCTGCTTTTATTGCTGAATCAGGATCTTTTGAAGCTTTGTCAATTTCTTTATTGCCAATGCCCTGCCAAACCATTTTAGTTGTTTTAGTATCAACCATTTCAATGGTTAATGAGCCATCTTTGTAACTATAAGAAATAACTGTGGTTCCTAAACTTCCGTAATAACCATAAGGGCGGTATAAACCACCGTAGCCATAATAATTAGTAGCAGTAGAAAAAGATTGCTTGTCTCTTAAGATGGTTATTGCATTAATGGTTAAGTCGCCTTTCGAAGCGACATATTTAAGTCCTTTGCTTGTTAAATCTGATATAATTGCATTGACTATTCGGTCTGCATTTAATTGGCTTACACTACCGGTTGTTTTAACACTAAATACACTAAACGTCTTATAATTGGAAAAATTAGCATTTCTATCAAAGTCATTAGTTATTTTTAAACCAGATCCGCATGAAGCTACAATTACAGAAAGTGTAATTAAAGATAACAGTTGAATTATTTTGCTCTTTCTCATAAAAAATAATTTTATTAAAGGTAGTTGAATTGCCATCAGTAATGTTTAAGTATTATGTATATAGTACAATTGGATTATTAACTAATTGTGTCTTTTAACTGGTGTAAGATCTAGTTAAACTAATAAGCCAATTGCAAATACAAAAATGATTAATTCATCAATTAAACATTTAACTAAAGAACAAATGCACATTCGTTATTTTTATACACTAAATATGTTCAGGTTCTAATGCCCAATGTTCTGGAGAACGCCATAATGCACTTAGTAATAACTCCCTCATAAAATAGAACTCTTTTGGAAGTTTATCATACAGTTTTGCAAACAGCTCTTCATGAGATAACAATTCCTGCTTCCATGGTTCTCTATCCACTGTCATGATTTTTGCAAAGTGTTCTTTGCTGAAATTCTCAATACCTGTCCAATCAATATCTTCATAACGTGGCATCCAACCGATAGGTGATTCTGCAGCCCCAGCCCCACCATTAACTCTTTCCACAATCCATTTCAGAACCCGCATATTTTCTCCGAAACCTGGCCATAAAAATTTACCATTCTCATCTTTCCTAAACCAGTTAACACTGAATATTCTTGGCGCATTTGGTAAATCTCTTCCAAATTGTAACCAGTGGTTAACATAGTCACCCATATGATATCCCATAAAAGGTAACATTGCAAAAGGATCACGACGAACTTTACCTATTTCTCCAAAAGCTGCTGCAGTTGTTTCACTACCCATTGTTGCCGCAGTATATACTCCAAAACTCCAATTGAAAGATTGACAAACTAATGGTACTGTAGTGCTTCTTCTTCCTCCAAAAACAAAAGCTGCTATTTGTACACCATTAGGATTATTCCATTCACTATCAATACAAGGGTTTTGAATTGCTGGGGCAGTAAAGCGACTATTTGCATGAGCTGCAGAGTTACCCGAAATTGGGTCAAAAGGTAATCCATGCCAATCTGTAAGCCCCTCTGGGATTTCTTTAGTCATACCTTCCCACCAAACATCCCCTTCTTTTGTAATAGCCACATTTGTAAAAATGGTATTGGCTTTAATGCTTTCCATTGCATTCGGGTTAGTTTGATAATTAGTACCCGGTGCAACTCCAAAATATCCAGCTTCTGGATTGATAGCAAATAAATGTCCATCCTCACTTTTATGAATCCAAGCGATATCATCACCTACGGTCGTTACTTTCCAATTATCAACTCCTTTTGAAGGAATCATCATCGAAAAATTTGTTTTGCCACAGGCACTAGGAAAAGCTGCAGCGATATATGTTTTCTCTTTTTTAGGTGATTCAACACCCAGAATTAGCATATGTTCTGCTAACCAGCCTTCCTCTTTTCCCATTACGGAAGCGATACGTAATGCAAAACACTTTTTACCCATTAGTGCATTGCCGCCATATCCACTTCCATAAGATATAATCAAACGTTCTTCTGGAAAATGAGAAATATATTTTGTTGTGGGGTTGTTTGGCCATTTTACATCATGTCCAGGTGTGTTAATCGGACAACCAACAGTGTGAATACATTTGACATATGAATTCCTTTTCAAATAGGGATAAATGGGTTCTCCCATTCTAGTCATGATATACATATTCACCACCACATATTCTGAATCTGTTAATTGCACGCCATATCTTGCATAGGGTGATCCAACTGGTCCCATACAGAATGGTATCACATAAAGAGTTCTGCCATGCATACTATCATCCATTAAACCATTTAGTACTTTTTTCATAGCACTTGGTTCCATCCAATTATTAGTTGGTCCAGCATTTTCTTTAACTCTGCTACAAATAAAAGTTTTGTCTTCTACACGTGCTACGTCACTTGGGTCTGAGAAGCAAGCATAGCTGTTTGGCCGTTTTTCTTGATTCAACTTTATGAACGTACCTTTTTTTACTAATAACTCACATAATCCGTCGTACTCCTGTTTTGAACCATCGCACCAATGGATGCTTTTTGCATCGCATTGATCTGCAATACCATTCACCCAATTCTTTAATTCTGGAATTATTCCTGGAAGTTCATTCAAATGAGGTTTTGCTTCTTTAGACATCCTAAATATATTTTTATTAGATAATCTGTTTAATTAATTCGTTTTACAAATTTTCGAATAATTATTAAGTGTAAAAATGACGAATGTTAGTTTTGTATGGACTAGCTTTATTTTTTATATTTATTTATGTTTATGTGAAATCAAAAAGCAATTTTTCGAATATTATTTTTCAATTTATAATACTTTAGTGTCCCTATTTTTCATATAATTTCCTTAGTAATGTCTATGAAGTCGTTTATAGTTTTCAGTTTAATTTTTTTAAGTGCAATACTTACAAGTCAAGCCCAGCTTAGAATTGCCAGACTATTTGGAGATCATATGGTATTACAAAGAAATAAACCCCTTCCTGTTTGGGGTTGGGCATCTAAAAATGAAAACATCAAAATTCAGTTTAATCAATTAGTTATACAATCCAAGGCAGATGCCAACGGTAAATGGATGGTGAATTTACCTGCTATGAAAGAAGGGGGGCCGTCTGAGCTGATAGTGAGTAGCAAGCAACAATCGCTACAAATTAAAGATATCATGTTAGGAGAAGTATGGTTATGTTCTGGCCAATCGAATATGGAATTTGTCATGCGTGATGCATTCAATATTAATGCGGCAATAGCTGCTGTTAAACAGTCTGATATCAGACAATTTACAGTGCCTAATGAAGTTAGCCTTCAGCCAAATGATTCCATTAAAGGGGGAG
>CAIJZG010000342.1 GCA_903825065.1 uncultured Bacteroidota bacterium | reverse complement strand
TTCTCGCTTGGCTATTTCTGCCCTGGTTAAAAATATTTCAGCCCGATCTATATCATGTTTTTTGATGTTGATCCTGGCAGATCTACTATAATTTTCTTCGTCAAAACTTTTATAGCCAAACCATTTATCATTGTCTAGAGTCTTGCCATCTGCCATTCTACCCAATGCTAAATTATTGGCAATGATTATCGCAGATTGTGCTAGATTAATAGGGCCTGCTTTTAGATCATTCCTTTTATCTAGCACAAAATACTGATGATCTTTTTTTACAATTTTATAATCTCCGATGCCAATAGAACCGTCTCTGTTTTCTGAAGGCACGACTAGACCTTTAGTTTTAAGATTATGCTTAACCTTAACCGCTAAAGATTTAATTTCGTTAAACAGTTCTTGTGTTATTTGTGTCATCGTGTTTCAACTGTAATTTCTTGCTATCTTTACTTATTTCGTAAATTCCCTTACGCACAAGGGTCTGGGCTAATATTAAGTCTCTGTCATAGAGACCGCCTATTGAAATTTCTGTTGGATGACTGTTAACGAATTTATGTTCTTCGTTCGTTAACATGATAGCAGGTTGATCTAATAATTGATGTATTTTCATACCCTAGCCTGCTGTGCTTGTTGTGATTGTATTGGTGCCGATGCTTGAGTAGATCCCGACTGCGCGGCATCGTCTGCTTCAGCACCTCCGGTTTTTGCCTGCTGAGCGGCCTGCTGTGCTTGTTGTGCTTGCAGTTTAGCCTGTACCACATCTTGTTCTTTCTTTAATTTTATTAAAGCATTTTTATCTAGCGTTAAAGGCAAGCCGTTGGTTTTCGGGTTGGGAGAAAAATGAACTCCTGTAGTGTTGTCTATCTTGTCCACCTTTAGATCACCTACAGTTTTGTTAAGACCTTTGAATAATTCATTTGGTTTCATACCTAACTGTTGTGCTAACTGTGTGATATTTTGTGAAGCGCCTGGTTTTAATCCCATGGCGTTGGCAGTTCTACCTAATCCGACTGCCCCTAATGCTTTGCCTGCAAGACCTTTACCAACATCTTTCATGGTAACACCCGAATCTGCATCTTGGCCAGTGAGTCCAGCCGCAAACGCATTTCCAAGTGGGCCTTCTTGAAGCAATTCTTGTATTTTCATTAGTGTGCTTTTTGTAGAATAACGATCAACACACTGAGAACACCGGTGAGTACTGTGCCCGCTGTGCCAATTAAAATCTTAGTCATGCTTAAATGACTCTTTTCAATTGTTTCTTGAAGTGTATTTACCTTACCTTCAATACTGGTTAAACGTTGATCCAGTTGGCCGTATCGTAGTGCGCATAGGTCTACGTGTGCTTCTAAACTGGTCTTTTCTAATTCCGTTGTTTGGGCTGTTGACATCCCGGTAATCTCCTGATTTAGTGTTCTCTAACCTAAATGTGCCTTGATGTGCCTATGATAGTGTAATGACAGTATTTTGACTTTTTTTATCTTTTAGGTCAAAAACTGCCTTACTCGTATTTATGGTCTCGGTGAGATTTTTGATCACTGGCACAAGATGCATGCCTTCTTCTAATAGGCCGTACTGACTATCTTCACTACCAAAAGCACCAGATCTGTCTGGCCTGAATGTAAATGTCCAGACTCGGTGAGGTCCTTTATAGTCTGTGCCAAATCCTAATCCTTTGATATCTATAACTTCTGATGTGGGGTTGCGATCATATTCAAACAATGATCTTAATTCAATACATTGTTTCAATGTTATCCAATTGCGATACTGATCTACTTCAATTGCTGTACCTTGATTAGTTCTTCGAACATCGGTGTTGGTTACATCAATTAGCGTTTTTATTGTTATCTGTTCCATAAGTACCTACTTTATGATATTTATGGTCAAAAAGAAAGGACGTTAAAAAACGTCCTTCCCAGTATCAACTTAATGATTAATTAAGCAAATGTAGCACCGCTGATAGAAACTACTGAGCAAACAAAGTCAGCAGTAGCAACTGTAGCAGAGTTACCATCAACAGCAGAACTTGCTGTTAGGCCAGAAGCCAAAGCGGATTTCAAATAGCCTAAGCCAGTTGAAACGCCAGAACCGTCAACTCCGTCACCTTGGTTCAATGAACCAGCGTCGAACATCAATACGATTGTAGATGAACTAGCGGCTGTTGCTGGAGTACCGTAACCTGTAACTGTACCTGCTGTTTCTGCGGCACGGATTAAAGATTCTAAAGAACCGTTAATTGCACCAGATGTAAAGTCGTTCTTTGCAGAAACTGTTTGGATCTTTACATAAAGTGGTTGATAACCACTGAAAAAAGTACCTTTTGTACCTGTTAGATTGTTGCTTGTACCGAACTCGGCATTGCCGTGTACACGTGTGATTCCGTATGTCATAATTTTCTCCTATTCTCTATTATGAACTAGCCCCTACTCTGAGGCATTAGTGCAAGTATTTAGTCGAATTTGGAAAAATCAATCCAAATGGGGGAATTTTAGTCTTTTTTGGGTGCCCATGTTTGCTGGCTTATTGTTTTAACAAACTGGCCGGGCATTGGGTTTTTAAATTCACGATTGGGATGTGCTTGTGCGTATCCTTCGGGTTTAGTTTGTTTGATACCGCCATGTGTACCTTTACTCAACTGGCTGATCATATGTTCTTTGACACGAGTTAGTTTTTCTACGGCTGTTAATACTGCGGTTAAACCTGCGGTGTCACCTAACATCAACTGTTGTTGTCCTGCACTTAGATTGGTTTTGGCCCAATTGGCAAAGGCAGGAACAAGGCCAACTCCGCGAAGATTTTGATTTAGAAATTTGTATATAGCATCACCTGGCTTGCTCAGACCTTTCTTGGGTGATAGGAATGTATCGATAGCCGATGCGTTTTTAGTGATAAACTTTTCAACATCATCAAGACCCTTGCTGTCTAGTTGGGGAGGTTCTTCAACATAGGTTGTTCCCTGTACAATAACATCTGGTGTACTTAGTTGTTCTAGATTATCTAGTCGACCCTCGTCACTGCTACCAAAATGTGGATAAAATCCTGTAGCCGCGATCATCATCTTGGCCTGACTAATCCTACGTCCTAAATCGCCAGTTGCCGGAACATGGAACGTTGTAATGTTTGGAGTAAAGTCATACTCGTTAGTCTGTTTGTTAAGTACAGGTTCCTGTCCGGGTCGGAACAACACACCGCCTTCTAGATAACCCTGTTGTGGACTTGCCTTTTCTAATAATGGCCATAGGCTGGCAATTTGCCCTGCGAACTCTTGACGTACTTTGGACTGTTCTGGAGTAGGTTTACCTGTACCAGTAATAAATGCCACTATGTCTTTGGGGCTACGTGCTTTGATCTGTACTCCATTCTCTAATTCCATTTTACCACGCTTGGCATATTCCCAAGCATTTTTTGGAACCATGCTGAATGTACCGTCTTCGTCACGACCCCAATAGACAACTGGATTGCCGTCCCATTTTAATTCTATTGAGCCACCTTCTTCACCCATATGGCGCAGGCGTTCAACAGCATGTAAGCCACCAGTACTGCCATTGGTAAACACTAGATCTTCGATATGTTGATACTTACGACCTATGGTAGGAGCGGCCGCTTCGAATAAATCTTTTATTTTCATACAAGCATGTCCATCATCTTGCGGAACCATTCATTTGTTCCAATGCTGATACTGTCCTGTATAGGTACATATTTGTCTTTGATGGCTTTTAATTTTTCTGGACTACTAGCCAGTGCATCAATAATGGCATGCACATTTCCCATGTCAGCCGCAGTAGCCTGAGGTCCGATAATAATTTTAGCGATTTGATCTTTGTTGTTGGTAATCAATTCTTTGGTTTCGCGATCGACAAGTCCTTTGTATGGACTCATCATAAGGCTAGGATGATCGGGAATCGAACTCATATTAGCCAAGTCAGCCCATATAGCGTGTAGTGTTCCGCCTTTCATTTTTGGATCACGACTGTAATCGTGAGTGTGTAGTGGTACTGCTGATTCTGCATTATCTACAGCCATGATATCGACTTGAGTTACAGCACTACCTTCACCGGTTGGCACACCTACGTGTACACTTACACCACTACGTGCGGCAAAGAAACCTTTGCTTTTAAAATAATCTTCTAGAGCCTTGCGACTTAATTTTAATTCTTTAGCAGGTAATGCGGCCATCAGTTCCTTGGCATCAATTAAAACATCCATGTCTGAACTTGTAT
>CAIJZG010000341.1 GCA_903825065.1 uncultured Bacteroidota bacterium | reverse complement strand
TCTATGTTTGCCAATTTTTCGTATGCGTAAAGACCTACATAATCAGAATAGAATTGCAGCACTTGTTTGGTAGGCGATTTGAAATCCAGAAAACCCTTTTCGCGATCTTTAGGATAAACCCAAGTCTGAATTGACTTACCATTAAACTCATCCACATATTGAACTGCAAAATCTGCAATACCCAAAACAAATAACCAGCAAGAAACTGGTACCGATTGTTTCCAATGCGTACGTTTAGTTTCTTTATCAATTAGTGATTCTTCTAATAGCAATCCATTAGAAACAACTTTATAATGTGCAGGTGCCGTAACTATAAATTCGCAGGTGGCTTTATCGGAGGGATGATCAACAGTTGGCAACCAGTGTCTGGCATTATTGGGCCAGTTCTCACACATAAAACTTCTGTCGCCGAATTTAGTAGGTTGAATTTTCATTCCACCAGCAGGAATGCCACGATATACCACTTCAATGGTTACCGATTCATTGATAGCGGGAGCTGATTCTAATTGAATTAGTAGTTCATCATTTTTATGTGTAAACTGAAGTGCTTTATTATTTAATAAAACAGATTGCACATTCATTCCTTTTCCCTTCCATTTATCTGCTTGGTTTATCAGGTCTAATCTAATTTGCCGGATATCTTTTTGTTTACATTGAAAAGTAATTGAAGCAATGCCCTTCATCTCATCTGTCTGATCAGAAAAAGTTAGATTAAAAGCATAATGAATCATATCAATAGCATAATTGCGAGGATAGCCATCTGCGTATGAATGGGTAACACAAAAAAGTAGAAAAGCGGCAATAATTATAGATTTCAATTTCATCATACAAAAATTATCATGAAATTTACTGATTTATTTCTTTTGTAGATACTTCGGTTTAAGCGGCAGAATTTTTAATTGTATTTCGCAGCCCTCCGAATGAGCTCCAGGCAGGAAGCCAATACTCATTAAAAACTCATTGACTATTTCACCACCTGTGAATTTGAAGGTTTTTTTAAACAGTTTTACCCACTCCTCTTTTGTATTTGGGTGATGAGTCTCTAACCATTTTTCAAAACTACCAAACTCTTTTTGAAGAACCAGAATGGTTTTAGCATTTTCAATAGCCGCATTTATTTTTAGTCTGTTTCTGATGATGCCGGCATCGTTCAATAAACGTTCCCGATCATTCTCAGTGTAGGCCGCAATTTTATTAATATTGAATTGGTGATATGTTTTTCGAAAACTGGCTTCCTTTTTTAAAATAGTTTCCCAACTCAAACCCGCCTGATTGATTTCAAGAATCAATCTCCCGAACAATTCATTGTCGTCGTGAATGGGAAATCCATAATGATTGTCGTGATACTGTTTGTGGAGGCTTCTACTGGGTTCAGCCATGTTTGGGATATGGGAGCAATAAGACATCATTCGGGTTTTAGGAAATATATCTGTGAATCAAATAAAAGAGTGATAGCGATCAAAAGTAATTAAATAAGAATCCACGGCTTTTGGTGAAGTATCCACGGGTAATCCACGGCTTAACCACGGGTGAACTATTTATGTAAAGTTTAGGACATTAATAAAGATTATGAAAAAATATTCAGCATTTCACTTGTATTTTTCATATTAAATCTATATTTTATAAGTTCGTCAAACTCCCATACATGAAAAAGATAGTTTACCTGGCTGTATCAATAAGCCTATTCGCATTCGCATGTCAACCAAAAGAAACCAAAACAGAACAAGCAGCTTTACCACATCAATTCTGAGTAGTGGTAGATACTTCTGCTAATATTTCTTTGGTCCTCAAAACTTTTGAAGCAGTAAACAATTTAGATAGCGCTGCTATCCGGTCTTTTTATACGGATACAGCAACAGTATATGATAATTTAAATCCCATGCCGATTGATAAAAATATTGGGATGATGCTTGGCTTCAAAAAAGCTGGACTTACACTTCAAACAGATATGTCAAAAGCAATTATTTTTGAAATGATTACTTCCAAGCCAGATCGTTTTTATGGCAACACTAATTATGTCAACGTTTACGCGATAGCAACATTTAAAAAAGGAGATAAGTCAGCATCCACTTCGCTTCATGCAGTCTTAGCAATTCAGGATGGAAAAATCAAAACAGAATGGGATTATTATGATGGTTCTGTGGTTGAAGCATTAACGAAATAATTTAAAAAAAACCTACTGATAATTCAGTAGATTTTTTTCTGCCCAATATTGAAAAAAAGATATTTAACATATTACTTATTTTATATTCGAAAAAATAAAATCCCATTATCTCTGGGGAGTTAGTACAGGCACTATAATTTTCACAAAAGTTTAAAGAAGAAATTATCAACAGATTCTTAGTTGAGGTACCTTCAATTAAACGTTTTTTATGTCCATCAGACAGCTAACTCTTTTTATATCCCTCATTATTTTAGGCCTTCCCGCCATTTCAAGGGCACAATTTTTTATTGGTCTTGAGGCAGGTGGAAATAAAAATTCGCTAATTACAAATAATAGTAATCAGGCATTTACCTCTTATGATTCAAAATCAGGCATATCGGTTGGTGTTCCCATTTTATATGAAGTAAACGATTGGTTTGCTCTTAGGGCCTCTCCTTCTTATATGCAAAAGAATTATACCATTAATAGAACCGGATTTTTCAATGGTATTTACCAGGATAATATTAATGGCTATTTACAATTGCCATTAATGGGACAGTTTAGTTTTGGGGATGATCAATTAAAAGGATACGTGAATCTTGGGGTGTATGGTGCTTATTGGTTATCAGGGAAAGTTAAAGGTGCTGAAGCGAATGTATTGAATCCCGTAGATAGCTCCTATACAACAGTAGCACCTGGCAATATCGCGGGGATTAATAATCTTTATCCTTATAACGAAAAATATACTTTTAATCCCAACAAAGACAACCGTATGGAATTTGGTTGGATTGCGGGAATAGGTATCAGTTATGAAACTAATAATGGGAATCGTTTTTTTATTGAAGGAAGAAGAACCTATTCCTTTACAGATCAGCAAAAGAAATACATGATC
>CAIJZG010000340.1 GCA_903825065.1 uncultured Bacteroidota bacterium | reverse complement strand
CCTCCTTCATCGCCTACATTAGTGCTATATCCTTTTTTCTTCAATACGCTTTTCAATACGTGGAAAATTTCAACACCCCAACGTAACCCTTCACTGAAAGAAGGTGCGCCAATTGGCATAACCATAAATTCCTGAAAATCGATTTTGTTGTCAGCATGTGCACCACCATTCAAGATATTCATCATTGGAATAGGTAATGTTTTAGCATTTGTTCCACCGATATATCTATAAAGAGGTAAGCCAGCTTCCTCAGCAGCAGCTTTCGCTACAGCCATACTTACTGCTAAAATAGCGTTCGCACCAAGTTTTCCTTTATTTGGCGTTCCATCTAAATCGATCATTACTTGATCAATGGCAGCTTGTTGTGAAACATCGTATCCTATTAATTGCTCAGCAATAATTTCATTCACATTTGCTACAGCTTTTAAAACTCCTTTACCACCATAAACAGCTTTATCTTCATCTCTTAACTCAACTGCTTCATGGATGCCGGTACTTGCTCCACTTGGAACAGATGCACGACCCTGCGCGCCATCATCGGTTAAAACCTCTACTTCTACTGTTGGATTACCACGACTATCTAATATTTGACGGGCATGCACTTCTACAATGTAACTCATGATTACTTGATTATTTTATATGATAGATTAAATTCAGTCTGCAATTTAAGCATTAGTCAGCTTTTTTGCCTTGAAATCATTGATTGAACCAATAGTTTTACGCAATAATAACTCAGTAATGCCCTTTTCAAGATAATTTTCGAGCTTTCCTAACAACTGGTAGCCTCTGTTTTCATATAATTTTCTTGCTTTTTCATTGAAATCCGAAACACAGATAAAAGCATTCGGACTCACTTCAAAAATTCTTTTTTCTACAAAATCCAACATTTTATTCCCAATTCCCATACCCCTAGAAGATTCTGCTACAGCTACAATTTGTATATAGCCCACAAATGCACCGGTCATTTTTATAACTATAAATCCTAAACGTTCTTTCCCTAATCTCGACATATAAGCCTCCATCCCACCTTCAGTTACACGCATTAAAGCTTGTCCATCTTCATAGGTTCTTTTTAAACTAATCCATGGTTCAGAATGAGCCATTAATTCAGCACACCAATTTTGGTCCTCTGAATCAGTGATTCTAGTGATACTAATTACTTCTGATGATTCCATAACAAATAGTCTATTGGGTTAGCTCTCTAAAAACATTTTCTAAGCTATTACTTTCAGTTTGAAGAGAAATGATATTTAAATCATTGGCAATTGTTAATTCCAACAATTGTTTACGTACTATATCCGGATCTTTTGTTGCTAACAAAAAATCAGTTGCAGAAATACTATTCACAGAAACTACTGCTGAAAGATTTTGTATCAAAGCAACATCTACAATTTCCTGAAAAATAACGCGCACATGAAATTGATCTGATTTACTATTTTGTAAATTTTTCAATTGATCATCAGCTACAATTTTCCCTTTGTTGATAATGATCACTCGATCACAAATAGCTTCCACTTCTTGTAAAATATGCGAAGAAAATAAAACCGTTTTATTTTTGACTTGTGTCTTGATTACGTTTCTGATCTCAATAATCTGATTCGGGTCTAATCCACTAGTAGGCTCATCTAATATCAAAACTTCCGGATCATGAATTAATGCAGCAGCCAACCCAACTCGCTGCTTGTATCCCTTCGACAATTGATTAATTTTCTTTTTGGCCTCAACAGTTAATCCCGTTAAAACAATCACATCTTCGATGGCTTTTTTCTTATCAACAATCTTATGAACCCCAGCTATAAAATCGAGGTACTCCCGAACATACATATCTAAATAGAGCGGATTTGCTTCTGGTAAATAGCCGATTTTTTTCTTCACATTGATGGGATCAACAGAAAAATCAATTCCACAAACCTGTACCCTACCTGCATCAGATGCTATATACCCTGAGATCATTTTCATAGTCGTACTTTTTCCGGCACCATTTGGACCCAAAAAGCCTACAATTTCTCCTTTGCTGATACTAAATGAAATATCATTCACCGCTTTTTGAGCGCCATAATTTTTCAGTAAGCCTTCTACAACTATGCTCATAAAATGGGTTTAAGGCAAATGTACAATTTGCAAATTTCTCGTTAGGTTAATGCTTTGATAAGTTTTCTTTCAATATTGGCTCACGTAATTGCACTGGTTTTCTTTTCTTCCGTTCTCGCATATTCATTATTTCTACTACAAACGAAAAGGCCATTGCAAAATATACATAGTTCTTTAATTGCAAATCGTGTGCACTATTACTATCCCATCCTTCTACAATTAAAACAAAACCAATCATTACCAAGAATGACAATGCTAGCATTTTTATAGTAGGGTGCTTGTGGATATATGCAGATATAGCTGGACTAAATAAAAACATAAGAAGCATGGCAATTACAACAGCAGCAATCATTACCTCAACATGTTTAGCAGTTCCTCCTGCAGTTATAATACTATCAAAACTGAAAACCATATCGATAAGTAAAATTTGTAAAACGGCGTTCCCGAATTTTATTGGCTCAGTGATTATTCCATTTTCCAGGTCTGCTTCTCCTTCTAATTTTACATGAATTTCTTTTACTGTTTTAAATATAAGAAATAAGCCTCCGGCTAACATGACAAGACTTGATAAATCAAACCCTTTGCCTAACAAAGTAATTACAGGCTTGCCTTTTTGAGCTATCAGCCAGGTTAGTCCAAATAATAAAATACTACGAACAAAAATCCCCATTCCCATCCAAGCAAATCTCGCTCTTTTATGGTCTGTCTCTGGTAAACGATTAATGATAATTGATACGAAAATAACATTATCAATTCCCAAAATAATTTCGAGAACCACTAGTACAAACAAACTCACTAAATTATCAATCGAGAACAAATAGATCATGCTACTCTTTATTTGAATTGCAAATATAAGATAGCGATAGTAGTAAATATGCTTAAGTATTTAATAGGCTAAGTGAATTACCACTCCATTCGGGGAATAAAATTTTATTGTTGCTGATTTTTAAATGGCGATTTGCTACACCACTGAATACAGATCTGAAATCAGTGGTAACTGGAAGGTCTCTCCCATCTTCCAAATCTTCTTTAGATAAAGACTTTATGTTTTGGTATACAGTTCCTCCTTTTACATCATTGCCTAAAACAAATAAACAACTTGCCCTTCCATGATCAGTTCCTCCTGTTCCATTCTGATAAGCGGTCCTGCCAAATTCTGTCATGGTCATAACTGTAACATCATCCTGATAAGCAGCCAGGTCTTTCCAAAATGCCGCAATACTATCACTAAAATCTTTCAGGTTACGCGCTAAAGCACCATTAGTAGTTCCCTGATTTACATGCGTATCCCAACCACCACTTTCTGCAAATCCAATTTCAAGGCCCACATCCATTTTTATCAGAATCGCAATTTGTTTCATTGAATTTCCTAAAGGCGATGAAGGATAAATTACATCCTTTGCTGGTTGATAATTTTTAATGTTGTTTACATTCAACATTTTCATAGCATCAAAACTTTCCTTCCCTGTTTTATTTAATAAATCACTAGAAGTCTGATCATATAATTCTTCAAAACTTTTGGCAGTTAAATTATTAACGGAAGGAGAGCTCTTCATTTGAATCGCAAAATCTTGTAGGTTACTGATGGCTAAAGATTCATTATCTCCATACATACTTCTTGGCAAAGAGCTGGTTAAACTTACCGATCGAAAAGGCGTTGCATCATGTCTCATTAATCCTGATACCCGATTCAGCCATCCACTGGAAGTACCTTTATTGAAAGGCGTTCCAGCTTCCATATAATCTTGTGCATCGAAATGACTTCTTGTATTATTCGGACTTCCCACTCCATGAACAATAGCTAATCGATTCTCTTTAAAAAATGGTTGAAATGCAGACAACGATGGATGCAAGCCAAATTTTCCATCAAGATCAAACAGTGACCCTTCTTTTTCTGAAGGGCTCATAAATAATCCTGGACGCAAATATTTTAAAGCAGGATCTGCATAAGGACTTACTGCCATTAAACCATCCATAGCACCTCTCTGAAAAATACATACCAGTACTTTATTTTTTTTATAGGGAGTCCATATTTTATTACTACCCGCAGCTTCAGCAATAAAATTTGGCATGCCACCAATACCTGAAGCAAATAATGCAAGTGCGCCAGATTTCATAAAAGCTCTACGATTAACCATACTAGTTTATTTATTTTCTTTGAAATTCAGGTGACCCAATAATTACACCAGTAACATTTGCCACTGTGGTGTTATTACTAATTAGTGTTGGCGTATTTACTATTTTATTTTTTTTACTCAACATCGATTTTTCTTGCTTTTCTTCTGCCTTATTACTCATGATATCCATTTCGGCTTCTTGAGCTGGCATTTGAGTACGGTTAGCTGCTGCTACAATTTTATCGCCTACTTTATTATCATTAATAAGTAATATTAAGCGCTTGATATTTGCTTCTTGATTTCTTTCAGGAAGCAATAACTGACTATATATACGAAGTGCAGCTTCTACACTTTCAGGCTCATGGTGTTGATTTAATGCTAATAAATCGAGACTTATTCCTGGTATTTTTCCTGTAGCAAATGCCAACCCAAAATTCATTCTGTTTAGCAAAGAACCTGTATTGATCCAGTATCCGGCACGATCAGGAAATCCAGTTGGGGCTTGATAGAAATAGAAACGCTGACCCATCCTGCTACACCAATTAAAAATTTGCATAGGCATTTTTACATCGGCATTAGTTGCTCTAATTGAACTGATAGCTAACTCAAAAGGTGATTTAATTTTTTCTCTTAATGCATCTTCTTTCCAGAACTCAACACTACTTACCATGGTTAATAAAACTTCTTTAATATTTCCATGATGCCTTAAATAAGTATCCGACATTTTATTCAATAATTCCTGCGATGGCTGATCACTCACAAATCGAACAGCTATTTTTTTACAAATAAATTTTGCAGCATTGGGCATACTACTCAACATTTCTAAAACATTCATTCCTTCTGCATATCCACCTTTAGCCGGAAATGATTTACCCAGAATTGTTTTGGCACTATCATCATGTTTATCGGCTCTATAAAAGAAATCACCTTCCGTTACAAATCCATTCTTAACCATTCGCTCAGTTCCGATTTTATCAATTATTTTTTTTTCTACCCCTTCTTTTATCAGGGGCGATATCGACCAACCAGTTAATGCTCTAGCAACTTCGGTAACATCTTTTTGTGTATATCCTCCATCAACACCAAGTGTATGCAACTCCATTACTTCGCGTGCATAATTTTCGTTCAAGCCCTGAACCTTACGTGCATTTATTGCTTGCTGAATAAACCCATTTGCTAAACCATTACTGGTATCTCTCATCTTTGCGTTAATCTGTGAATCAATTTTTTTCTGAGCTTGTATTCTTGCTGGGCGTTTTGCTAGGTCATTATTACTACTTACACTAGAAGCGTTATCCAGGTATTCTAACATAGCTGGGTGTTTAGCGGTAGCCATTAACATGTTATTAAAATCTCCAAAAACATTGGGGCGAATCGCATCTCGTTCATAAGTGAGAATGTATTGCTGGCATTGTGGTTTTGTGAGAGACACATTAAAATGATTAAACCAAAAATCAGTCATCACTTCCTGCAACTGATTTTTACTATAAGCAGCACGAATAATTTTTTGATTGATGAGTTGTGTCTGTAAATCTTGAAAGGGTTTGAATCCCTGCTGAATCATCAAAGTTTTAATTTGATCACGAACTTCTTTCTTATCCTCCTTTAAAGTTGAATCCTTGGCAATAAGTTTATTCTTTACTGAAATTCTTATTACCTGTGCGGGTGTTAGATAAGTATTTGCAATGGTTTCATTATTTAATTGCAAAGCGTCCATTCCTTGCAAACGCCTGTCTACTGCAGTATCCGGTATTGAAGCAGCTAGCTGTTGATCTAACCAGTTTTCAAGACCTATATGTAAAACTTCATCTACTTCTCCTGGTCTTGCACCAAAACTAAATCTACTCAACAAATGAGCGGCTGCCTGTCGTTCAGTTAGACCTGCTTTTTTATACGGTAATTTAACTCGATAGTTATCAGGGCTTTGTTTGCTCTGTGTAAAAGCAAAGAATACCGTAAGGGTTAGGCCAGCAGTAAAATTCTTTAGCATTCTTTTCATATTCATAGACCGCTTTGTATTTGGATACGATTGGATGAAACAAGTTTAATCCATACATAAATTACCTAGCAATATTAACAGTCTATTTAGATTACATCTAAGCAACTAACTCTTGAAATATTATATGAAAATGCAATTGACTTTATTATTTCCTCGCCACACGATATAAAATCGTCCCCATGGCTGCAAAAAAACAAGTCCCTAATATAAAGTACCCGCCTTTTGAGAGGCTATCTACAAAAGTTTGTTCCAAACTAACTGCATTCAAAAACTTTTCGCCACCATCAGAACCTGAAATAAATGCGATGATTACCCCAGCAACAGCACCTCCTGCCACTAACCCGGTCGCAAATAAATTCCCCTTCCCTAATTCTTCCTCTTCAGATGTTTTCTGCTCACCTTCTTTTTTCTGTTTCATTTCAACAACTCCGCGAATCGCACCACCAATAAAAATTGGTAAAGTAGTTGCTAAAGGCAAATAAGCCCCTACTGCAAAACTTAAGGATTTAATACCACATAATTCCATAGTGATAGCCAGAAAGACTCCAGCAAAAACATATTGCCAATCTAAGTTCTGAGAAAGAATCCCTTTAATCAATGTGGCCATCAACGTGGCTTGAGGTGCGGGGTATTTCTCAGTGCCAATTGCATGGTGTATTCCTTGACTCAACATTTCTGATGTTGGCTTGTCCAGAAATTTCACCGTAATTCCAATCACAATTGAAGACACAATAGCTCCAACAAATAAAGCTATTTGTTGATTACGCGGTGTGGCGCCTACAATGTATCCGCTCTTCAAATCCTGAGAAGTCCCTCCGGCATTTGCCGCAGCGATACAAATCATTCCACCTACCACTAACACAAGTGGTTCATAATTTTGCCCTGTCCAACCCACACTCAAAAAGATCAAGCTAGTTCCCATCACAGTTGCAATGGTCATGCCACTTATAGGGTTATTGGATGAACCAATTAAACCCACAATTCTGGAAGATACAGTTACAAACAAAGCACCAAAAATAATCACTAAAATCCCTATCAATAATTTCTGAATGATACTATCTCCAGGAACTTGAGGCAATACAGTAATCAATAAAATCAACCCTAAAGTTCCCCAGCCTACCCATTTTAGACTCAGGTCTTTTTCAGTTCGCAAGATTGAAGATGCACCCACTGCCGAATCGGTTTTTAAAGATGCAACACTGCCTTTTACAGATTTTACAATGGTTGGAATAGTTTTTATCAAAGTAATAATTCCTCCAGCAGCAACTGTTCCTGCTCCGATTTGACGGATAAATGCATAATAAACTGCTGAGGAATAATCGGCAAATTGATGGGTAATAGGATCCCAGGAACCTTTCCCACCAGCCTTTGTAATATCTGCTAGGTACCCCAATTTTACTAATTGAATAGCGATCACATCGGGTGGCACTAATGATGATAACAGTGGTATAAATACTAGCCAACTCAACACCCCACCAGCAACTAATACACCAGCTATTTTAGGGCCGATGATATAACCAACCCCCATATACTCTGGCGTTATTTCACCACTCACTTTTGCGGATGGAAAAAACTTATTGGTTTGTTTGGTTGCATAATATGGTGATTCAGAAATAACATGAAACACTTTTTGAAACAAAGCATATATAAATGCAACACCTAATCCCCAGAATGCAGTCTTCGCAAAATCGCCACCTTTCTCTCCGGCTTTCAAAACATCACCACATGCAGTACCCTCTGGATAAGGAAGATTATCATGCTCATTAACAATGAGAGCCTTTCTCAATGGAATCATTAATAAGGTTCCTAATAAACCACCCACAATTGCAAGAATTAAGATTGTGAGGTAATTAAAATATTGAGCACTATCTGGAGACGATAAAAATAAAAATCCTGGTAAGGTAAATGCAACACCCGCTGCAATACTTTCACCTGCAGAACCGGTTGTTTGAATAATATTATTTTCAAGTATGGTAGTCTTTAAAAATTTCCTTCCCAATGTAATGGCTATAACTGCGATAGGAATAGAAGCAGAAACGGTTAACCCAGCTTTTAATGCGAGGTATACGGTTGCAGCTCCAAATATCACACCAAACAAACTACCCACTAATATGGATTTTACTGTCAATTCTTTCATTTTCATCTCAGGAGCCACAAATGGTTTGAAAGATCTTTTTGATTCAGACATGTTATAATTTTAATGTGATAGGAACTTGAATGGATGAATGCAAGTAATACTTGATTTTCCAATATCTTTAAAAATCCAAAATACAACTTATGAGTGAAATTCTAAGCGAAGTCAAGAAAACAGGTATGCCGAAGGCCGTTCCATTTATTATAGGAAACGAAGCTGCTGAGCGTTTCAGCTTTTATGGTATTCGTTCTATAATGAGTACATTCCTTGTTGCACAGTTTTTCAATCCAACGATGAATCCTCATATGCAAAGAGTTGCAGAAGCTAAGTCGAATGAAATGGTACATCTTTTTGTAACACTCGCTTACTTCATGCCACTGGTGGGAGGCATTTTGGCTGATTGGTTTTTTGGTAAGTATAAAGTGATCTTGTATGTTTCTATATTATATGCTATTGGAAATTTATTGTTGGCATTATCAACCCATAATATTGGCTTATTCTCAATTGGCTTGGTAGTAATCGCTGCTGCTGCGGGAGGGATTAAATCTTGCGTATCTGCAAATGTGGGGGACCAGTTTGACAAGTCCAATGAGCACCTCATGTCGAAAATGTATGGATGGTTTTATTTTACAATCAATACTGGATCGATCGTTTCAACCTTGCTCATTCCCATTGTCTATAACAAATATGGCCCGGAACTAGCATTTGGAATTCCTGGGGTATTGATGTGTTTAGCCACCATTATTTTCTGGTCTGGAAGAAAAAAATATGTAAGAGTAAAACCATCTGGTGCCAAAAAAGAGAATTTCATGTTCATTAGCTATTTCGCAATCATTCAATTATTCAGGAAAAAAGATAATCGAGCGTTTTGGGTAAGATTGGGAGAAGAACAAAATTTTTCCCCTAAATCGATTGATGGCGTGCAAGCTGTTTACCGAATTCTCATGATTTTTGCGTTTACTCCTATTTTCTGGGCACTCTGGGACCAAAACCTTGCAGAATGGGTACTTCAGGCCAAAAAATTAGATCTAAATATCTTTGGATATACCCTCTTCGCCGAACAGATACAGACTTTTAACCCAATATTTTTGGTGAGTATGATACCTGTAATGACTTACGGTGTATTCCCACTAGTAGAAAAAATGGGCATTACTCCTACGCCACTAAGAAAAATTGGGGCAGGCTTATTTTTAACGGGGGTAACTTTTGTTATCATTGCTTTATTACAAGAAAGCATTGATCATGGTGGTCATCCTAGCGTTTGGTGGCAAATTCTAGCTTATTTAATTCTTTCCGTTGCAGAAATACTGGTATCGATGACTTGCTTAGAATATGCATATACCCATTCGCCAAAGTCTATGAAAAGTACAATGAGTGCTTTATACTTACTTGGCATTTCTGTAGGTAATTATTTTGATAGCCTTGTGAATAAAAGTATAGCCAATAATGGATTCTTTGGACAATTTACAGGAGCTAAATATTATTGGCTCTTTATTGGCATCATCACTGTTTTCTTTGTGATTTATTTATTTGTAGCCAAAAGATTACCTGAAAAAAGTTATGTAGGATTGGAAGATGCAGATGTAGAAAAAGCTTTATAAATCTTTATTTTCAGGCCGACCTAATATTTTAATAAGATTATTTTTCTCATTAAAGCATTTGGTCGGCTTTTTTGTGGATACTACAGTATTTTCGCAGCAATTCTATAAACATGAACATATTACTTTTAGGATCAGGAGGTAGGGAACACGCTTTGGCATGGAAAATGAGTCAGAGTCATCATTGTGATACCCTACTAATAGCACCGGGAAATGCAGGCACAGCTGCATTTGGCAAGAATATGCCTTTTGGAGTGAACGATTTTGAAGCGATAAAAAAATGCTGTATCCAGGAAAAAATTGGCATGTTAGTGGTCGGTCCTGAGGATCCTTTGGTAAATGGCATTTACGATTTTTTTCAAAACGATTCATTATTACAGCATATTACTGTAGTTGCACCTTCTAAAGCTGCGGCTCAATTAGAAGGAAGTAAGGCCTTTAGTAAAAAATTCATGGCTCGCCAAGGTATCCCTACTGCCGCATATGCAGAATTTACAGAAGAAAATTATGACGAAGGGAAAAAATATATAGCCGCTCATAGCTTACCCGTAGTTTTAAAAGCCGATGGATTGGCTGCTGGCAAAGGTGTAATTATAGCTCAAACTACTGAGGAAGCCTTACAAAGTTTTGAAGAGATGATCCTGGGCAAACAGTTTGGTGAAGCTAGCCGAAAAGTGGTGGTAGAAGCTTTTTTAACAGGCATAGAGGTGAGTGTCTTTATTCTTACCGATGGTGTAGATTATCAAATTATCGGACATGCCAAAGATTATAAAAGAATTGGTGAGGGTGATACTGGGTTGAATACTGGCGGAATGGGTTGTGTTAGCCCAGTACCCTTTATGGATGCAGCTTTCATGCAAAAAGTAATAGATAGAATTATAAATCCAACTGTAAAAGGTTTGGCTAAAGAAAACCTCAATTATCATGGATTTATTTTCTTTGGATTGATGAATACAAATGGCGAACCATGGGTTATAGAATACAATTGTCGATTAGGTGATCCTGAAACCGAAGTTGTTTTGCCTAGACTTCAGACCGATTTAGTGAGTCTTTTCGCTGCTATGGACAATGGAACATTGGCAGATACTAATATTAATTTTGATGAAAGAAGCTGTGCCACTATCATGGCTGTGAGTGGAGGTTATCCTGGTGATTATCAAAAAAATAAATTAATTCAAGGCCTTGAAAGCCCTATCAATAAAGACTCTATCGTTTTTCATGCAGGTACTAAAATCGCCGAAAATGGCGTTTTAACAAATGGTGGCAGGGTTTTAGCTATTACCTCTTATGGTGCAACAATAAATGAAGCAGTAAAAAAATCCAAAATATCAATGGATCAAATAAGCTTCGAAGGCATGTATTACAGACGAGATATTGGGTATGAATTTCAGTAAATTTGTGTTAGAAACAGAATCAGTTGGAAATATCCCCAAAGCCTTGATAAATCAGTATAGATGACTTTGTTAGTTTCATTTTTTTAAGACACCTTTGCAAGCATTCATTCACACATTCGAACTATATATATACAATGGGATTGTTTAGTTTTTTTACTCAAGAAATTGCAATTGACCTCGGTACGGCAAATACCCTGATCATTCATAATGATGAAGTAGTAGTTAACGAACCATCAATAGTTGCTTTAAACCGCAATAATCCAAAAGAAGTTTTGGCTGTTGGTAAGCGCGCATTAATGATGCACGAAAAAACTCATGAAAGCATTCGTACCGTACGTCCTTTAAAAGACGGTGTAATTGCCGACTTTAACGCGGCCGAATTGATGCTTAGAGAATTGATCAAAATGGTCTATCCAAAAAAGCGTTTATTCCCCCCAAGTTGGAGAATGGTGATCTGTATTCCCTCATCCATCACAGAAGTTGAAAAACGTGCCGTAAGAGATAGTGCGGAACAAGCTGGAGCTAAAGAAGTATACATGATTCACGAACCTATGGCCGCGGCTCTGGGTATTGGTATCGATGTAGAAGAACCAGTTGGTAATATGATTATCGATATTGGTGGTGGAACTACAGGTATAACCGTAATTGCTTTGGCGGGAATAGTTTGCGACCAAAGTATTCGTATTGCCGGAGATGAATTTACTGCAGATATCATGGAAGCCTTACGACGTTACCACAGCTTATTAATTGGTGAGCGTACTGCAGAACAAATTAAAATCACAGTAGGTGCAGCAATGAAGGATTTGGATAATCCTCCAGACGATATGCCTGTAAATGGTCGCGATTTGGTTACAGGTATCCCTAAACAAATTATGGTAAGTTATCAAGAGATTGCAGAAGCACTTGATAAAAGTATTTTTAAAATTGAAGAAGCTATACTGAAAGCTTTAGAAACTACACCTCCAGAATTGGCTTCAGATATTTACCGCAGGGGCTTGTATCTCACAGGTGGTGGTGCCTTGTTGCGCGGACTTGATAAAAGACTAAGTGCGAAAATTAAATTGCCTGTTCACATTGCCGACGACCCATTGAAAAGTGTAGTTCGCGGTACAGGATTGGCTTTGAAAAACTACCAACGTTTCCCTTTCATCATGAGATAATACTTGTGATTTGATAGGTGGGAAAATGACATCATCGATCCAGCATTATTAAACCGAATCAGCTGAACGAATTTCCACTTTGAAAAATATTTTCATTTTTATACAACGCAATTTTACTTTCCTGAGCTTCCTGCTTTTGGAAATTGCTTGTATTATTTTACTCAGCAATAGCAGTAAAACACACCAGGTTTTTTTTGCTGCAGCTTCTAATGAAATTACTGGAAGATTTGACAAACAATATAATAACTGGCGTTATTATTTTAGCCTCAAAGAAACCAATGAACAATTAGTTGCTGAAAATGCAAGGCTTAGAAATTTATTGCCTTCAAATTTTCAGGTGATAGATACTTCCAAAAAAACAATCTTAGATTCATCACTAAGAGATAGCCTAGGAAAAATACGAAAGTACACAGTATTCCCAGCTAAAGTAATTGGAAATACCATCTCGCTTCAAGCAAATTTTCTTACTTTGGAAAGGGGAAGTTTACAAGGTGTAAAAAAAGGAATGGCAGTTATTAGCACATCTGGAATTGTTGGCGTGGTTGTAGCTGTAAGTGAAAATAATTCGAGGGTAATGAGTTTGCTTCATCGAAATAGTAGAGTAAGTGCCATGCTGAAGAAGGACAATATTTCGGGTAGTATAGAATGGGATGGCGCGGACCCAAATTATCTTATTCTAAAAAATATTCCCAAAAGTGCAAAAGTCGAAAAAGGCGATAGTGTGCTTACCAGTACTTATTCAGCTAACTTCCCTTCTCATTTATTGATTGGCACTATCAATAATGTAGTTGCAGACCCTTCTAGCAACTTCTATACCCTGAAGGTAAAAACAGCAACAAACTTTTTCTCCCTACAATTTGTTTACTTAGTAGAAAATCTGCGTTATACAGAGCAAGTAGCGATTGAAGTCACCCCAGAAAAAAATTAATGAACAATTACATCAAAAATATTATCCGGTTTATTTTGTTCATTTTCATTCAGGTATTTATCCTCAATGAAGTGCCGCCCTTACACCAATTCATTGTTCCCTATATATACTTTTTATTTATTCTTTGGCTACCATTTAATATTAATCGATTTGTATTACTCTTAATTGCTTTCGCTTTTGGCACTACATTAGATTATTTTACCGGAACTGGTGGCTTACATGCCGCACCTTGTTTGCTAATCGCTTACTTACGACCATTTCTCTTGAATTTATTAATCCCTCAGGACACTACTGAAAATAGTTATACAGAGCCTAGTATTAAAAGTATGGGGTGGGCTCCTTATAGTTTATACATTGTAATACTCACTTTTTTGCATCACTTTTTATTGGTACTTATAGAATGGCTTCAATTCGGAAACTTTGTTTATTTCATAGGCAAAGTGGCGGGCACAACTGCCATAAGTTTATTACTCATCTTCATTGCTGAAATGTTGTTTTTCAGGAAAGGTAGATTTCGCACGAACGCTGCATAATCTTAGTGATGGTATCAACATGTATGAATAACTTTTTTTATAGAATTGATACAGCTTCAACTTCTAATCAGCAACTTTGTATAGATTCTTATATTCTAGAATTCATCTCTTTACAAATCAATTATGTCTGTATTTAATCAAAGCAGAAGCCGGGTAGTACAAATCATTTTCCTTTTGATATTTGTAGTGATCCTGATACAACTTATCAACCTACAAATATTTTCTTCCAAATACAAGCTGGCTGCAGAGAATAATGCGATTTATCGAAAAATAGTTTACCCTGATAGAGGGATTATTTTCGACCGAAAGAAAAAAGCAATGCTTGAAAATACCATCAGCTATGATTTGGTGGTTACTCCAATAGAATCAAAAGGTACCGATACCCTTTCTCTTTGTACGCTCTTAAATATTGATACCGTTGAATATAAAAGGAGAATGCGAGATATCGTTTTTAAATACACAGCAGTTAAACCAAGTGTTTTTGAAGGACTTCTTTCGCAAGAATTATATGCAAAGCTCTATGAGAATATGTATAAGTTCCCTGGTTTCAACCTTACTGATCGTTCTGTTCGAACCTATCCATTTAATACAGGTGCTCAAGTACTTGGGTATATTGCGGAAGTGGATACCAGCTTTTTAAGAAGGCACAAAGACGATGGTTACGAGATGGGGGATTATGCAGGCATGAATGGTTTAGAGCGAACTTATGAAAAAGTGTTGATGGGCGAAAGGGGTATTAAAAGGTTTATTAGAGACAATAGAAGTCGTATACAAGGTGCCTATGAAAATGGAATGTTCGATACCAGTGCTGTGGCTGGAAGGAATTTATATACCAGTGTGGATGTGGAAGTACAGCAATTGGCAGAGAAATTATTGGCTAATAAAATTGGAAGTGCCGTAGCAATCAATCCAAAAACCGGAGGGATTATTGCAATGGTATCATCTCCAAATTATAACCCTAATGATTTAACGGGAAGCGCTCGTAAAAAAAACTTAGGCAGAATGTTATTGGATACTGCTCGCCCTATGTTTAATCGGGCTATCAAAGGACAATATCCTCCAGGCTCAACTTTTAAACCTTTAGGCGCTGTAATAGCTTTGGATGAAGGAGTGATTACTCCAAATTATGGCTACCCTTGTTATGGCTATTACTCAAATTGCGGTGTGGTAGTGAAATGTGAGCACAAAAATGCAGGACATTCTGGGTCATTAAGACTTGCACTAGCCAATTCTTGTAACTCGTATTTTTCTCAGGTTTTTAGAATGGCAATTGATAATCCTGAATATCATAATCCTACGCTAGGATATTTAAAGTGGAAAGATTACATGAATAAATTCGGGATGGGTACCACTCTTGATGTAGACTTACCAAGTGAAAATAAAGCAAGCGTTCCTGATACAGCAGTATATAACAAAGCCTACGGACGAAATAGGTGGAATAGTTGTACGATTTTAACATTAGGAATTGGTCAAGATAAAATGACGGCCACACCCATCCAATTAGCCAACATGATGTGTATCATTGCTAATAAAGGTTATTATTACACGCCACATTTTGTTGATAGCATAGAACATGAACAGCTTGATGATACCTTATATCTTGCCAAATACAGAAAAAAACATAGTGTAATTCATACTTCTGATACCGTATTCAGAGCAGTTCATGAAGGAATGCATGATGTAACAGTTTATGGAACTGCATCAGCAATTAAAGTTCCGGGTATTGAATACTGCGCTAAAACCGGCACAGCTCAAAACCCTCACGGAAAAAATCACTCACTCTTTGTTTGTTTTGCTCCAAAAGATGATCCGAAAATAGCAGTAGCAGTAATCGTTGAGAACGCAGGGTTTGGAGCTACTTGGGCTGGCCCTATCGGTGCATTTATCATGGAAAAATATTTGAATGACACGATTGCAGCAGATAGACTTTCAGAAGTTGAACGCATTTCAAAAGCGGATCTTATTCCCAGTGCCATTAAAGACTGGTATGTGAAAAAAGAAAATCAACGACAAGCAAAGTTGATTATTGAAGCCGAAGCAGCTAAAGCAGAAATGAATTCAGAATCGAAACAGAATAATATTGACGAAGAAGATAATTCAGAAAAAATTCCCATTGGCACTGAAAAAAATAAAGAGCAACTGGAAATGATATTGCCTGATAATAAAAATATCAAACCTGTATTGCCTCAAAATAAAAAAGATTCAAGTAAAAAGAAAAATACCAATACCACAACTGCTTTATTAATCGATGAAACTAAAAAGTGGTTTGTTAAAAAAACAAAGGCATAAAAATGAGCACAAGAAATAGTTTTGTTTCGAAGGGTGTTGACTGGACCATTGTAACTCTATATGCTATCCTAGTGGGTATTGGTATACTATGTATTTTCATGGTGGAATATCGTTCTGGAACTAATTGGCTTCAGTTATTTCTAGGTGGCAAAACCAACTATAGTAAACAGTTAATTTTCGCAGGATTCTGTACCCTTATTGCCACATTTATTTTACTTGCTGATAGTAAACTTTTTACTGCTTTTGCTAATCTTACTTATGCATTTGGTATCCTTTTAATGTTGGCAACTTTTGTTATTGGTAAAGATATTAAAGGATCGAGAAGTTGGATTTCATTAGGGGGTGGATTTAACTTACAACCAGCAGAACTATGTAAGATATTTGCTGCGCTTGCCTTGGCTAAATATATGTCAATGCAAAATCTTGACTTTACCAAAAAACGATCTCAATTAATAGCAGTTGGAATTGTTTTATTACCAGCTATACTTTCGAGGCTTCAACATGAAACAGGCCTGGCACTAGTATACCTCAGTTTTTTTATAGCAATGTATCGTGAGGGTTTACCAGCAGAAATTTTAATAATTGGAATTTCTTTTGGGGCACTTGTAGTTGCTACACTCACTGTTGATCCAAATACTCTTGCCATTACCTTAACACTAATTGCTGCAATCCTCATTTATATTCTTCGACGACAAATTAAAAGAAATAGCAAACTACTAATGATGATCGTTGCCACTTGGGCAATCTGTGTAGGTATACAACGTTTTGCAGTCCCCTATATATTTAATAACGTTTTTGAATGCTATCAGAGTCAGCGAATTTATAGTGCCGTTGGTAAAGACTATGACTGTAGTCAAAACAAACACAATAAATCCGAAATCGCAGCAGGTGCAAAAGCATCTTTTAAACCGGACGATTATAATGTAAGGCAAAGTAAAATCGCTATTGGGTCAGGTGGATTTAGTGGGCGTGGATTTTTAAAGGGAACCCAAACTCGAGGAAAATATGTTCCCGAACAACATACCGATTTTATTTTCACATCCCTCGGAGAAGCATTCGGTTTTGTAGGATGTGCCATTTTCTTATTACTTTATTTATTTCTGCTATTCAGAATTGTAAATATTGCAGAAAGACAACGAAGTACTTTTAGTAGGGTTTATGCATATAGTGTTGCTAGTATTATTTTTTTCCATATTACTGTAAATGTGTGTATGACAATCGGTTTATTTCCAATCATTGGAATTGCATTACCGTTAATCAGTTACGGAGGATCCTCTTTACTTACTTTTACTGTTTTGATTTTTATTTTATTGCGATTAGATGCAGACCGCCAAATGGTTTTGCGTTAATAAATTAGTTACCAATGCGGATCATCCCACTTTCAGAAGGAAGTTTTACAATTGATAAAACAAAGATTTTTGTCCCTTTCAATAATAATACGGAACAATTAAATAGTAGACCAGTTGGAAGTCTCTTAGTAGAAATTCAACCATTTGTAATTGTAACCGAAAAAGATATCATCTTAATTGATACCGGACTAGGTTATTTAAACCCAGATGGCAGCTCTCAACTCCACGAAAATATGATTGCAGCTGGCATTAACCCTTCGCAGGTTACCAAAGTTTTAATGAGTCATTTACACAAGGATCATGCAGGAGGAATTACGATCCATTCAAAAAATGCTGAAGAACGCTTTATTAGCTTTCCTTATGCTACATATTATGTTCAAAAACGCGAGTTCGAATACGCGATGGCTATTGGAACAAGTTCTTATATCCTACCTGATTTTGAGCTATTGGAAGAATTTAGTAAAGTTGTTTGGCTAACTGAAAATGAAGGTTGGATTGATGAAACAATTTATTACCAAATAACTGGAGGACATAGCCTTTTTCATCAGGTTTTCTGGATACATGAAAATGGCGAAACTGCTTTTTTCGGAGGCGATGTTTCCCCACAACTACAACAGATGAAAAGCAAGTTTGTAGCTAAATATGATTATGATGGTAAGAAGTGTATGGAATTAAGACAACAATGGTGGCAGGAGGGCAAAGAGAATAAATGGACCTTCCTATTTTATCACGATATACAACATCCTATTTGGAAAAACCCTTAAATGCAGAGTGCCACCAATGGCAGCACTCCTGATAAATAAAAGTGTCCCCCCTTTATTTATTTAATTTTTAGGGCCGCTATGTTTTTCTATCTTATTCTGCTGCTTATCAATTCGATTTTCCATTTTCTGTTGCTGCTTCTCGGTATTGTTTTCCATTTTTTGGCGCAGAGCCCTTCTGTTATCCAATTCTTTTTTCAATACTTTATTAAATTCTCGATCAACTCCTAATGCTTTATTAGCTCTATCTTCCGAACCAAGCACTTTTGTAAGCTCAAGTTTCAACTTCTTTCTTTCTTCTAACATTTTTGCTTCGAATGCCAACTCATCTATTTCCTGCCCTTTCCTTAAACTTTTGGCTTTATCTGAAAAATCATTATAAAGTGGCCAAAATTTCTGTGCTTCTTCTGTAGATAATGATAGCTGTTTGGTAATAAATGCAATTTTAATACCCTGAAGAATTGGTGCTTCTGGTGCAGGCTGATTTTGGGCAAATGCTCCTTTAGAAAGCATCATCAAAATCGTACAATATAATAAATAGTTTTTCATATTATTTCTCCCCAGCATTTTCAAGTTTATTCTCTAGAAATCCATTCTCATTTAAATACTGACTAATATTTTCTGAACTCATAGATTGAATCTTATCGTCAAAATTATCAAAATTCGCTCGATCATTTTCACTTAATTCATCCAAAGAAACTGTATGGTTTTCATCAATATAACTATTCAATTCAGAATCGCTAACTTTATCAAGTGCACCTGAAACGTCCATATTTTGATACTTTTCAAAATCTTGTTCTTGTTTTTTATCTGAAAATAAAAAAGATCCAGTTACCATAATACCCGCAAAAACAGCAACGGCAGCATAAGTAACCCAGGTACTCATTTTTTTCAGTTGAACAACCTTCGTTTTTTCAACTGGCATCTGAATAGCTAGTTGATCAAAATAATAATCAGGTAACGCAAAAGGCAATTCCTTATTAATTCTATTTAAAATTGGCGCAATAGATTCGTTCTCTAATATCAATGCTCCAAGCTCATCGGGATTACTCTCTTTTACTTTTTGTAAAATTTTGTTGGCAAGTCCACTGAAATATTGATCAGGCACCTGAAAGACCTTATTTTCAGAACTTGGGATCAATTCTAGAGTTGTTTTCTCCAAAATAGATTCGTCTAGCTGTTCAAAATAGCCCCGTTGAATTGTGAATGGCATAGACTTTCCAACTTTTATCAGGGTTGGAGCTATCTCATTTAATTCTTCTAATATCGTATTCTGGGTTTTCAAGTATTATTTGACAGTTTTAAAGTTTAATGGTTTAATAGCTCGTTAAGATCATTTCAATTTTTTTAGCCGCATGATGATAACTTGCTTTAAGAGAACCCTCACTGGTATCCAAAATCCTACTCATTTCTTCATAAGGCATGGCATCAAAGTATCTTAAATTAAACACAAGACGTTGTTTTTCAGGAAGTTGCCTAATAGCCAATTGTAATTTCCATTCTAATTGATTACTATCAAAATGTTCGTCGGCTTTGATTTTATTCTCCCAACTATTTTCCATATCACTTAAACTCAACGTACTATTTCGTTTCTGCTTTTCCAGAAAACTAAGCGTTTCATTGGTGGCAATTCGGTAAAGCCAAGTATAAAGTTGACTATCCTCCCTGAAATTTTCAAGCCCTTTCCAAACTTTAATAAACACATTCTGAAGAATATCATCGGCGTCTGCGTGATCAATGACCATCCTCCTAATATGCCAATAAAGTTTTTCCTGGTACTTCTGTATAATCGATGTAAATCCTTTTTCCTTTGTTGAACTAATAGAAAATTGGGATAAAAGTTCTTTGTCGCTGGGGAACATGCATTAGTTTGTTGATGTAGGACAATCTAAAAATAAAGAAGTTTAATATATCTCCCACTTTTAAAAAGAAAATGATGTTTCCGCAAGGTTTTTTTTTCCAAAAGATATTTTTAATTAATATGAATATT
>CAIJZG010000339.1 GCA_903825065.1 uncultured Bacteroidota bacterium | reverse complement strand
CAGGTTTTTATACGCTGGTTTATCAAAAATAAGCGTTGCAATTGCATGAAGCGTATAAAACCAGCCCCTGGTCTGATCAACTCCTTCGGCAATAAAATCAGCCGGAAACATGGTATTGAACACATCACTGTTTTCAAACGGATAGTGCAATTGGGCAAAGGGCATGGAACCACTGTCGAACCAGACATCAATCAGTTCGGGTGTCCGGTTGAAACGACGGCCATTCCTGATAAAATATATCTTGTCCACAAAAGGTTTATGCAGATCCAAAATACCCTCATGCAAATAATGTTTGTTTACATCAGCACCTAACACTTCATTCGCTTTTCTGATACCTGCATTCAGTTCCTCGATAGAACCAATGCATATTTCCTCATCAGCCTCTTCTGTTCTCCAAATTGGCAAAGGTGTTCCCCAGTATCTACTACGACTCAAATTCCAATCCACCATATTCTCTAACCAGTTACCAAAGCGGCCTTCACCTGTTGATTTTGGTTTCCAATTAATGGTCTTATTCAACTCTACCATTCTATCCTTAACTGCAGTAGTTTTAATAAACCAAGCATCTAAAGGATAGTAAAGAATGGGTTTATCCGTTCTCCAACAATGTGGATAGCTATGTTCGTATTTCTCTACTTTAAATGCACGATTTTCTTTTTTCAACTTCACGCAGATATCTACGTTCACGTCTTGATAATCGGCTTCGTCTTTATAATTTTTTACATACCTGTTACTAAATTCTCCCAATCCCTCCAGGAATTTACCCTGACGATCTACCATCGTAAGAATTCCGATATTAAATTTCTTTCCTACTTTATAATCATCCGCACCAAATGCAGGTGCTGTATGTACGATACCAGTTCCATCTTCTGTGGTAACAAAATCGCCTACTATGACACGGAAAGGTTTTGCACCCGGACTATTTGCTTCAATTACAGCTATTGAGTTTGCATTGTAAGCAAGTAATTGTTCGTAAGTACTCTCTTCAATTTGTTTGCCTTTAAATTCAGCGATGATTTCCCAAGGCAATAATTTATTTTCAGCAGTATAGTTTTCAAAATCACCATTCTCGCCTTCCGCTTTAAAATATTTACCCACTAATACTTTTGCCAAAACTAAATTTACTGGCAAAGAAGTATAAGGATTGAAGGTGTTAACCAACACATAATCTATGTTTTCGCCAACTGTTAATCCAAGGTTAGAAGGTAGGGTCCAAGGGGTGGTTGTCCATGCCATAAAATAAACTTCTTCACTAGCAGCTGCATCAAATAAGAATTGCGTTTTATTGCTTTTCACAGCTTTAAACATGGCAACAGCAGATGTGTCTTTAACATCTTTATAAGTTCCAGGTTGATTTAATTCGTGCGAACTTAATCCGGTACCTGCTGCTGGAGAATACGGTTGTATACTTACACTTTGATACAATAACCCTTTCTTATATAATTCGCTTAAAATCCACCAAAGTGTTTCTATATAATTGTTTTCGAATGTAACATAGGGATCATTTAAGTCAACCCAATAGCCCATTTTTGTGGTAAGCTCATCCCACTTATCCTTGTATCGCAAAACAGCTTCGCGGCATTTTAGATTATACTCTTCTACAGTTATCTTTTTCCCGATATCTTCTTTAGTAATGCCTAATTCTTTCTCTACCCCTAATTCTACTGGCAGGCCATGAGTATCCCAACCACCTTTACGTTTTACCTGAAAACCTTGCATTGTTTTATACCGGCAAACCATATCTTTCAAGGTTCTGGAAATAACGTGGTGTATGCCGGGCATACCATTAGCACTAGGCGGACCTTCATAAAAAACAAAGGGAGTTCTCCCTTCACGTAGAGAAATACTTTTTTCAAAAGCCTCAGTTTGCTGCCACTTTGCCAATATTTCCTGCTCAATTTTGGGCAGGTTTAAACCAGAGAATTCGGGATACTTCATACGCTAAAACACTTTACCAACCTATTTTTAAGGTTGGCAAAGGTACGAAACTGCAAACAGAAAACCCCTGTTTTGAACTTGGTTTTCTATCTTTGAGGGATGAAAGTTGTATTCTTTTCTACTCAGCCTTACGATATTCAGTTTTTCAACCTTTACAAAGACGATTTTGGGTTCGAATTAGTTTATTTTGAATCGGCTCTCACTAAGAAAACTGCTGCGCTAGCAGAAAATGCGGAAGCGGTCTGTGTTTTTGTAAATGATAAACTTACTTCAGAAGTAATCGACCTACTTGCTTTACAGGGCGTAAAAATCATCGCATTAAGGTGTGCCGGTTTTAATAATGTGGATTTAGAAGCAGCTAAACGCAATGGAATTAAGGTTTGCCGAGTTCCTGCATACTCCCCCGAAGCTGTTGCAGAACATGCGGTAGCCATGTTACTTACCTTGAACCGCAAAACCCATAAAGCCTATAATCGGGTTCGGGAACAGAACTTCTCACTGCATGGTTTACTCGGATTTGATGTGCATAATAAAAGCGTTGGTGTAGTTGGCACTGGAAATATTGGTAAGGCATTTTGTAAAATCATGTTGGGTTTTGGATGTAAAGTTTCTGCATTTGATATAATAGCAAACCGGGATCTGGAAGCCATAGGTGTAGAATTCAAGCCCCTTCAAGAAGTTTTGGAATGTGATATCATATCACTTCATTGCCCTTTAAATGATCAAACAAAACATATTATCAACGACAGCACTATCGCTATGATGAAAAAAGGAGTGATGCTGTTAAATACAAGCAGGGGTGGATTAATAGACACTAAAGCGGTAATACAAGCTTTGAAATCAGGCCAAATTGGTTATTTAGGAATCGATGTATATGAACAGGAGGAAAAATTGTTTTTCCGTGATCTATCATCAGATATTATTCAGGACGATTTAATTCAGCGATTAATGAGTTTCCCCAATGTGCTAATTACAGCACACCAAGCTTTTTTTACCGAAGATGCATTGAGTCAGATCTCCACTACTACGTTAAAGAATATCCAAGATTTTCTTGAAAAAGGAAATTTAGATAACAAAGCTGCGTTTTTGGCATAGAATTTATCTGATATTCGTAGCACGGTAACCTCAATCATTATGAAGAGAGTAAATCAAAATCGTTTCTTTATTATTCTTCTGGTATTTGCATGCTTCTCTTGTAAAAAAGAGTACAGCTTGGAAAACCCTAGAATACAAGGAAATGCTATATACTCATTACAAGATTCCCTTGGTAACTGTACCAAAGCAGAAATACATGGGGTATACAGAACTGATTCTACTTTAACAGATAGCAGCTATGTTTTAATACATGTAAATTTTACTACTACCGGGAAATACTATTTCACTTCTGATACAGTAAATGGGATGTGGTTTATAGATTCTGGATATACATCAGTTACCGGACCTACTACTATTAAATTGAATGGATATGGGCAACCATTACTCCCAAACGTCAGTACTTTTTTAATTAATAGTAATGTACAAGGTTGTGGTTTTTCAATTACTGCGATTGCAGGAATTGATTATTTACCGAATACCAGTGCCTCCACTTGGACATTTCAATACATTCCATCACTTTTGAGTACCTCTGGTGCAAAAATTGACAGCTTTAATGTTACGGTAACTCCTCCATCGATTCCATATAATGGGAAAGTATACTTACAATATGCTACTTCCTTATTAGATACTTTTTATTTTTCTAAGCAAACGCACGATTATTACGAATTTGGCACACTTGATTTTGATTATACTTTTGTTTACGACAAAGTCGACAATTTTATAGAATACATTTATCTAAAGGATAATATGCCAGTTACTACAACCTGGGAATCTCCTACAATTGGCGTAAGTTTTGGTGCAGCCTGGGGCTTGGTTAGCAAAACAGGAACTGCTAAAGATGTATTTACAATAATGGGAGTCAACCAATCGCATACCGTTGCTGGCAATACTTTTCAGAATGTTATTGTAGTAAAAAGGGAACTCATGTTTGAAGAAACTGGCTCTACAACTTTTACTAAAGAAATGGATGGCTTAGCTTATTACGCCAAAGGAGTAGGTCTTATAGATCAAGTGATTAACCTTCCAAATGGGAAAACAGAAAATATTCCTCTACTTCATTGGAGTATTAAATAAACACTTAGCATTTTTAAGAAATTTGGTGCTGATCATCCACCACAGACTGAGTTTCCACGGTATGGTGAATTGCTTCAATTGGTTTTGCAAAAAACCTGTTCTGGAATAATAATATCACAATCACACCACAAGATATTGATGCATCAGCAATGTTAAATACAGGACGGAAAAACTCGAAATCTTCTCCTCCCCAAATTGGTATCCAACTTGGAAAATGTGCATTAGTTATTAATGGGAAATACATCATGTCAACTACTTTACCATGCAAGAAACCTGCATATCCCCCTAGATGAGGAAATATTTTGGCAACATTCTGTATATAATTGTCGCTATTTTCAAATATCATCCCATAAAACATGCTATCTATCAAATTGCCTAATGCTCCTGCATAAATCATAGCCGCACAGATAATAAAGCCTTTATGATATTTTTTTCTGATAAAATCTCTTAATAAGAAACTACCCCAGATAACAGCCACTAAACGAAATAAGGTTAGAGCAATTTTCCCGAATCCACCACCAAATTTCCATCCCCAGGCCATCCCTTCATTCTCCACGAAATGTAAACGTGCCCAATGTAAACCAAGGATTAAATGCTCTTCCCCTGAAAAATAGTGCAGTTTGATATAAAATTTCATTGCTTGATCCGCAACAATAATAAAGAGTATGATTAAAATGAGTTGTCTAGCTTTCACTTCCAAAATTTAAGGTGGGCAAATATAGAAAGTTAAAAGGCAATAGTCAAAAGTCAAAAATGAAGAAAAAGCCAAATATTTTAAATTAGGGGGCAAAACCCGCTACAAGCAACTATTCTTCTAAATACACACGTTTTACACGCTGACTTATTCCAGTCATGATTTCATAGGGTATTGTATCACTCCAAGCAGCCAATTGCTGTATGGTAAGATTATTTCCAAAAATCTCTACCTGATCGCCTTCAAGCACACCCGGAATATCCGTAATGTCAATCATAGTCATATCCATACACACATTTCCAATTACCGGAGCTAATTTCCCATTCACAAACATGGATACTGTGCCATTACCAAGTCTTCTATTGAAACCATCAGCATACCCGATTCTTACAGTTGCAATAATACTGTTCCGGATGAGCTTCCCTTTTCGATTATAGCCTATTGTATCATTTTTTGATATATTTCTTATTTGTGCAATAGTAGATTTTAGTGAAGCAACAATTTGTAATGACAACTCTTTCTGGTTAGCTGTATCCACACCATAAAGCCCAATTCCCAATCGTACCATATCATATTGCATTTCAGGTTTTCTAAATATGGCAGCAGTATTTGAAAGGTGTTTGATAAATTGATATCCTAAGTCTTTAGATAACTCCTGGCAAGCAGTATTAAATAGTATGGATTGTTCTAAAGTAAATGGATCCATTTCTTCAGATTCACTTGCCGCCAAATGGCTAAATGCAGATTTTACTAAAAAACAATGACTCGTTTTTATCCTACTTGAAATTGTTGTGGCTTCACTTACTTCAAACCCTAATCGATTCATTCCTGTATTGAATTTGATATGTACAGGAAAATTAGTGATGCCTTGTTTTTGAATATATAGTTCAAAAGAATTAAAAATAGTATTAGAGAAAAGTTCAGGTTCTAAGTGATATTCTAATAATGAATCAAAACTTGCTTCATCAGGGCTCATTACCATAATCGGCAATCGAATACCAGCTTTTCGCAATACCACACCTTCATCTGCATATGCCACTGCGAGATAATCAACTTTATGAAATTCCAATAATCTTGCAACTTCCACAGATCCACTGCCGTAACTAAATGCTTTTACCATCGCCATCACTTTGGTTGTAGGGCGGAGTTTCTGTTGATAAGATTTAAGGTTATGCAACATAGCTGTGAGGTTAATTTCCATCACAGTTTGGTGTTGCAGTTTTTCGAGCCATTTACTAATTCTTTCAAATTCAAAAATTCTCGCTCCTTTTAATAGAATGTATTCGCTCTGAAAAAGATGATGCGTTGACTGTTGTAAAAAAGACTCTGTAGAATCATAGAAATCACCAGCAATTCCAACTTGCAAAAATTGATTTTTGCAGGAACTAATCTTAGTTCCTATACCAATGATTCTGTGAATTTTTTGGTGAATTAATTCTAAGGCAACTTGTTGATACAATTCTGCATCATTAAAACCAGATTGCAAAATATCTGATAAAATCAATGTTGCCTTTTGATCCCCTGCTTGTTGTTTCAGGTAAGTAAGGGCTAATGATAGTGATGATAAATCATTACTATAGCTATCATTAATGATATAACAATTATTAATTCCAGTTTTTAATTGCATCCTCATTTCTACTGGAATAAGCAATTGCATCCGCGCTTGTACTTTTTCCGAACTATAACCCATTAGTTTTAAAACACACCAGCAAGTACTTGCATTGTCGATGGAAATAGGATCAGAAAAAGGAATAGTGATTTTCTCTTCTTTGCCAGATATAATAGCTGTAATACAAGTTTTATTTGCCAAGTGTTCTTCCTTAATTACTTTTAAACTTGCAGTTGTTTTTCTGCTCCAAGTAAATGCATTTGGTAATTGTTGATAAACGAGTTCCAATTCAGCATGTGTCATGTCATTTATCGCAACAACTGTTTGTTCGCTTAAACGAAAGAGCTGTAATTTCTCATGTAGTTTTTCTAGTCTGTTTTCAAACCCTTCATTATGAGAATGTCCAATGCTAGTAAATACACCCATGGAAGGCCTTATCATTTTCCACAAAGCATTCATCTCATTTATCGTAGAAATACCTGCTTCGAAAATTGCAAGTGTATGGGTTTGGTTCATTTGCCAAATACTAAGTGGAACTCCTATTTGAGAATTATAACTCCTAGGGCTTCTTACAATATGATGATCTGTCTGTAATAATTGAAACAACCATTCTTTAACAATAGTTTTTCCATTACTTCCTGTAATACCGATTACTGGTATTGAATTATTAAAACTGGTTCGATGATGTGCAGCAAGTGTTTGTAATGCTTCTAATACATTTTCTACGAATAGATAATTTGCATCATTTGCTAAAACAGAATAACCATTTTGAACAACAAAATTTCTTACTCCTTTTTCATATAGATCTGATATAAATGAATGACCGTTCTTTCTACTGCTACTCAATGCAAAAAAAATCGATTTCTCTGGGTAGATCAACTTTCGGCTATCTATCAAAATAAATTCAACCCCTTGATCCAATAGATTTCCATGTTTTGCATGTATAATGTTTGCTATATCTAGGATGGAATAAGTCAATGTTTTATTTTTTATAATCAGGTAATGACTGAATCATTCCGTTTTTATCATGATAAATTGAATAAATGATGGAGCCTGAAATACAAACCAGAATTACGCCTAATGACAAAACGGTTTGAATTGTTTTATCCAACCATTGATCAAGATAATATTCTCCTAACATTTTAATGCCAATAAATGCTAATACTATTGCAATGCCTTGTTGCAAGTAATCGAATTTGTTTACGGCTCCTCTTAATAAAAAGAATAGCGATCGTAATCCTAAAACAGCAAAAATATTGGAAGTATAAATAACCAACTTTTCATTTGAAATCCCCAAAACAGCAGGTATGGAATCCATAGCAAATACAAGATCGATGGTGGCTAATAATACCACTACAACAAATAATGTGGTATAAACTGGTTTCCCATTTTCTCTGATCATTATTTTACCATTCCCATCATGGGATGCAATTGGTAAATATTTCTTCAAAAATTTGTACACTTTCGTTTCATGAGGTTCAAATGTATCATTCTCATTTGTAGTAAACATTTTATATCCTGTATACAATAGAAAAATACCAAATCCATATAATATCCAATGAAATTTGGCGACTAATGCAACTCCTAATGTGATAAAAACAATCCTGAATACGATAGCCATCAATATTCCGATTAATAAAATTCTAGAGTGATTTTTTTCTTTTACTTTAAATGAATTAAAAATTAAAATAAACACAAAAATATTATCAATACTCAAACTCCATTCCATCAGGTATGCGCTCATGTATTCCAGAGCTGGTTTACTTCCTTCTTCGATCCACATGAAAACAAAAAAAGACAGAGCAAGTGCAACCCAAAATATAGTTTGAATAAAAGCCTGCTTTATAGTGACTTCCTTGTTTTTTTTGCTGATCAGTCCTAAATCAAAAACAAGTGCTAATAAAAGTACCGTTCCAAAAATGAAATAAACGAACTGAGTAGTGTTCATTAAAGTATTTTATACTTAAAGATAGCAATTGGCCAACAGAATCAAGCAGCGTAACGCTTTTTTCTACTCCATTGAAGTAGGCTTCCCAATAAAAGTATTAAGAAGATTGGCAATCCAATATTTATGAGCTGCCATTCTAATCTATGTTCTTGTAATTTCTTTTTATCCAGTAAGCGCAAAACAAATTCCTTATTTCTAGTTTCAAAAAGGTTATTGGTACTAACTAAGTAATCAATACTATTCAAAAAGAATTCACGATTTGCAAAGCGATAATTTTCCATCGATAACAAACCCATCGGTAAGGGTCCCTTAGTTTGGGTAACTTCGTTTGTAACGATATCAGCATCTGCCACCACGATTTGTTTACCTTCTTTTTCGGCTTTGTTTAAGAAAGGTTTACCGGTTGCCCTCAATATAGAATCTGCCAAATTATTACCCACTCTGTTATTAAAAAAAGAACTGAATTCTCCTTCTAACAATACAGCAATTGGAATATACGATTTAGTAAAACTCCGCATATCATCTTCCGTACTAACACTATTTACGGAAACCATTGCGGGACTGGTCAATCTTCTGCTATTACTGTCGGTCGACAACAAAATAGTTTTGGTGATTCCTGGTGCTTTAACCGTGTCGATACTAGAAGGGAATAATGGCAAAACCCTATCTAAATTTTTTGTAATGGGATTATCACTATGTGAGGATAGAAAGGGATAGTAGGGCCAAGGCACTCTTTGCATTTTAGGACTGCCATCGGAGTTTTGACCAATTACAATAGGTATTTTTGAGCAATTCAAATCTTGTATCAGATCACCGTTGATACGACAGCCGTATTTAAAAAGCAGATCATCAATATCTAATCCCCGATCGTAAGCAGTATAATTTGCCTGATTACGTTTTAAGCTATCTAATTCTGCATAAAGCTTATCTACAAACCAAATTATTTTACCCCCGTGCATCAAGTATTGGTCCAATTTCATTTTGTCTTCTTCTGTAAATGCAATGGTTGGTTTTACAATCATGATTGCATTAATCAGTGAAGCATCTGGGTAACCTTTTTTTAAGTCAAATACAGCTAAACGATATTCATTACGAAGGCTCTCACCTAAATCATTCACTTTTAAATCTATGGGTTCCCCATTACCAACTGCGTATGCAACAGTTGGTATATTTTTTCGAGTTAGTTTATCAATTGCATTTGCAAATTTGTACTCTAACAAAGCTTCTGCAGCATTTCTTGTTGCTTCTATATCTTCCTGAGGATCTTCGGTAAGTACATTGTATTGCTTAAATACTTTTTTGCTACTTCTTAGATCGATAGCAATTGGTTTTTGATTTTTGTAAGTAAGGAGAGCTGATGGGATAATGAGCTGTTGGGTGGTTTTCTCTTTTTCAGAAGAAATAGAAGCAGCCTGTTCAAATACTACTCCTAATCGAGCAAGGCTATCATAGAAAAGTACTTTTGCTGTGTCGTCTTTTATGGATTCACCTGGTTTTTCAAAACTTACTTTAATTAAATTACCACCAGATATGCTTTTAAATTCTGTTAATAAATCCTGAACTGCCTGATTTAGTTTTCTATAATCTGCAGGCAGATCTCCTGTTAAGAATACTTGCACTGTTACAGTACTGTCTAGGGCATTCAAAACTTTTTTGGTAGCAGCACTAACCGTAAAACGTTTTTCTGCTGTAAGATCGGCTCTAAATGTAAATAGGTTTGAAGTATAGACTAAGCCAATAAAAAGGATCACGGCAATTGCCCAACCAATTCTTCCTTCCAATAATTTTTTCATTGTCATTGGTTATCTTTTGAGCAGATTTTTTCTTGTAATAAATAAGAATAGTACAATGATCCCTAAAAAATAAAAAAGGTCTCTACTATCTATTACGCCTCTACTAATGCTACGATAATGATATTGAATACCTAACAATTCGATATAATAATCAAACCCTGCATTAAACACGGGTAGTTTACTTATTGCTGAAAAACCTGAATATAAAAGGAAGCAGATAAATGCCCCACCGATAAATGCAACAACTGTATTATTGGTAAAACTACTAGCTGTAATCCCTATAGCTGTAAATACTGCAGCCAATAAGCATAATCCAATATAACTTCCAATGGTGGCTCCCAAATCAATTCCACCAGTAACACTTAGGCTTTGAATGGAGAACGCGTAAATAATAGAAGGCAGGAGAGCTGTGAGAACAATAAACAAAGCTCCTAGATATTTCCCAATAACAACTGACTGGGGCTTTAAAGGAAGTGTCTTTAAAATTTCAAAGCTACCTGATTTGTATTCATCTGCAAAGCTTCGCATAGTAATGGTAGGTATTAGAAATAATAATAACCAGGGAGCGAGATTAAAAAAACCGCTAAGGCTAGCATATCCAAAGTCAAGTAGATTGGAATCAGGGAATACAAATAAAAAGAGCCCATTCAATAATAAAAATACAACAAGGGCAAGATAGCCGGTAAGGCTACTAAAAAACTGTTGCCATTCTTTTTTACAGATCATCCACATGCTTCAAAACTAAATCTTCTACTTTAATTCTATCATACTTTATGGAAATTATCACATTTTGCATCCTAGCTAAAAGGAAAATTATGAACTTACGACTTTTACTAATCGCCTTCTTCCTCTTTGGTATTGGCATTTTTGCAAATGCGCAGGAGAAAAAAGTAGCCCATGCAACCACTAAGCCAACTATTGAAAAGGGTGCAGACGCAATTCCGGTTACCGTTACCAGCAGTTCAAAGAAACACAAACCAAAGGCTCCGAAACCACCAGAGCCCGTTAAATTCACACCTCCGGTGATTGTAAAAGATGGAGATAAAAAAGCTCCTCCACCTCCACCACCAATGCCAAAAAAGATGAAGAAAGGTGAGTTGCCTTTGCCACCACCACCGCCCCCTCAAAAAGAGGTGGATGAAAAATAAATATCCGAATAATGTATGATTTAAGTACAAAAAAAAGAGCCGCTGCATCTATTTTGCAACGGCTCTTTTTGTATTTTATAAAAAGTTCTAAACAGCAAAACTTTCTCCACATCCACAACTTCTACTTGCATTGGGGTTATTGAAATAAAATCCTTTTCCGTTTAAACCATCAGAAAAATCTAATTCTGTATTTACTAAGTAAAGAAAGCTTTTGAGATCTGTAACTACTTTAATGCCATTGTCTTCAAATACTTGATCCATTGGTTTGATTTCATTATCAAAATCCAATTTATAACTTAAGCCAGAGCAACCACCGCCTACAACACCAACTCTTAAAAAATAAGAATCGTCTCCTACAACTTCTGCTTCTTCCATCAGCTGTTGTACTTTTTTCTTTGCCTTATCGCTTACGTATATGCTATTCTCTGCTGCTACTGCTGCCATAAAATATTAGTGAATTTTTTCATCAAATACCAACTGCTCTAATCCGTTTTTTGAACGATAGTCGTTGATTGCTGCTTTAATTGCGTCTTCTGCCAAAACAGAACAGTGAATTTTCACTGGAGGAAGATTTAATTCTTCTACTAAATCCATATTGTCAATAGCAACTGCCTGATCAACTGTTTTTCCTTTTAACCACTCTGTAGCCAAAGATGATGAAGCAATTGCAGATCCACAACCGAATGTCTTGAATTTAGCATCAGTAATTACACCTGTAGCGTCATCAACTTCAATTTGCAAACGCATTACGTCGCCACATTCTGGAGCACCAACTAAGCCGGTGCCAACATTCTTTTTTGCTTTATCCAAAGTTCCAACGTTCTTAGGATTACTATAATGATCGATAACTTTTTCTGAGTATGCCATGATTTATTTTTTTTGTGGGGTGATTTAGAATTTACTATTTAATTAATGGTGAGCCCATTCAATTTTATCCATATCAACACCTTCTTTAAACATTTCCCATAAAGGGCTCATTTCTCTTAATTTCAAAACCGTTTCACTAATTGCTTTAATCGTATAATCAATCTGATCTTCTGTTGTAAAACGTCCTAATCCAAAACGAAGTGAACTATGGGCTAAATCGTCTCCTAAACCAAGGGCTTTCAAAACATAACTTGGTTCCAAGGATGCGGAAGTACAAGCAGATCCAGATGATAGTGCAATATTTTTATTAAAGCCCATCAACAAACCTTCTCCTTCTACGTATTTAAAAGAAATATTTGTCACATGCGGTAAACGATGTTCACGACTTCCATTTACATATGCTTCTTCCAATTGCATTAAAGCAGATTCCAATTTATCGCGTAGTTTACTCAAGCGAATTGCATCATCAGCCATTTCAAGTCTTGCTAATTCACATGCTTTACCAAATCCCACAATACCCGGTACGTTCAATGTACCACTACGCATACCTCTTTCATGACCACCGCCATCCATTTGTGCAGTAACTTTAACGCGTGGATTTTTACGACGAACATATAAAGCGCCAATACCTTTTGGACCGTACATTTTATGAGCTGTAAAAGCCATAATATCAATCCCATCTTTATTTACATCCACTGGAACCTTACCAACCGCTTGTACTGCATCAGAGAAAAACAAAACACCATTCTTTTTAGCAATAGCACTAATTTCTTTTACAGGTTGTATAACACCAATTTCATTGTTTGCATACATGATGGCTATTAAGATGGTAGTTGGTTTAACAGCTGCCTCTAATTCAGCCAAATTAACCAATCCATTTGCACCTACTTCTAAGTAAGTTACTTCACCACCACTGCGCTCAATATGTTTGCAAGTATCCAAAACTGCTTTGTGTTCGGTAGTACATGTGATGATATGATTGCCCTTGCTTGCATACATTTCATAAACACCCTTAATTCCTAAATTATCCCCTTCAGTAGCACCAGAAGTGAAAATAATTTCTTTGGGATCTGCACCAATTAATTTAGCTACTTGCTCACGGGCATAATCAACTGCTTCTTCTGCTTCCCATCCAAATGGGTGATTACGACTTGCTGCATTACCGAAATGTTCGGTAAAATAAGGGAGCATGGTTTCCAACACACGAGGATCCATGGGTGTGGTGGCATTGTTATCTAGGTATATCGGGAACTTCAACATAATCAATTTTGTTTAATCTATCTTATAATGCAAAAGTATAGCAATAGGTTCTATAAATTTGGAGGTGGAAGGCCTGTCAACAATGATTTTCCTCTTTTCGTAAAGCTAACAGACATAATATAATCTTATGACAAAACTGGAACATATTGGTATTGCAGTAAAGGATATACAGCAATCCATTCATTTATTCGAGGGGTTATTAAATAGCCCCTGTTACAAAACTGAAACAGTTGAAAGCGAACAGGTTACTACCGCTTTTTTTAGGAAAGGGGATACAAAAATTGAATTATTAGCCAATACTGTAGCCGGTGGCGTCATAGAAAAATTTATTGAAAAAAAAGGAGAAGGAATTCATCACTTAGCCTTCGCAGTAACTAATATCAAAGCTGAAATGATCCGTTTAAAAGACTTGGGGTTTGTATTATTACAGGATGAACCCAAAAAAGGGGCAGACAATAAATGGGTATGTTTCTTACACCCTAAATCTACAAATGCTGTGTTGATAGAACTTTGTGAGGATATTGATTAATGGCAGGCAAAATAAAATATCGCAATAATTCCAACAACAAATAGACTCCCAAATAAAGTGAGTTTCTTTTTCAATTGAAATTTATATTGGTCTTGATCCATTAGAGACCCAATTTTTCTACTGCTAATTGGGCAGCAACCTGACTAGCATCTTTTTTATTATACCCCTTACCCTGAGCAAGCATTTCTCCATCCAATACTGCATTGATGGTGAATAAGCGGCGGCTGCCTTCCATTTTTTCTTGTACTAATTCAAAAGCCAGAATCTTACCATTTTTATTGGCCCATCCAATTAATTTATTTTTTAAATTAATATCAATCAACTCGAGGTCGTCAACAAACATATGAGGAATCACTATTTGTTGCAATACCCAATTACTTGTTTTTGCATAACCTTTATCAAGGTAAACAGCCCCAACTAAGGCTTCGAGTGTATTTCCAAAAATCTGACTACCCTTCAAAGAATTATCGAACTTATTGTAAAAAGTAAGTTTTTTAAGACCCATTTTAAGGGCAATATCATTCAATTGTTGCCTGTTTACCATTTTACTGCGCATTTCAGTAAGAAAGCCTTCTCCTTTATACGGATAACGCTTAAACAGATAGTCAGCAACTATTGCACTTAAAACGGCATCTCCTAAATATTCGAGACGCTCATTGTTTTCGTCAGCCGTTTCTTTCACAGAACGGTGACTTAATGCGGTTCGATACAATAAGCTATTACCGGGTTTTATACCCAATACGTTCTTCAATTGACTTTCGAAAGAGGTATCGACAGATTTTTTTAGGAATTTTTTTAGGAATTGCACAAACCTAAGCTACATATTTTTTTACAATCACACAGGCATTGTGCCCACCAAATCCGAAAGTATTACTTAATGCAGCACGAACAACTCTTTTTTGTGGTGTATTAAATGTAAAATTCAATCGAGGATCTAAAGTTGGATCATCTGTAAAGTGATTGATTGTAGGAGGTATAATATCGTGTATAACAGCTTGTATACAAGCAATAGCTTCAATAACGCCAGCAGCTCCAAGGCAGTGACCTGTCATTGATTTTGTAGCACTGATATTGAGGTTATAAGCATGTTCGCCAAAAACATTGGTAATGGCTTTAGCTTCTGCTCCATCTCCAAGAGGAGTAGAAGTTCCGTGAACATTGATATAATCGATTTCATCTGCTCTCATGCCAGCATCTCTCAATGCAGCATTCATAACATTGCATGCGCCCAAACCATCTGGATGAGGGGCTGTAAGATGGTATGCGTCGGCAGTTGCCCCACCACCAGCGATCTCACAATAAATTTTTGCACCTCTTTTTATGGCATGTTCATATTCCTCCAGAACAAGCACTCCAGCTGCTTCACCCATCACAAAACCGTCACGGTCTTTGTCGTAAGGGCGGCTAGCAGTTTTAGGGTCATCGTTACGTTCGCTCATTGCTTTCATGGCATTAAATCCGCCCATGCCAGCTTCACCAATAACGGCTTCAGACCCTCCGCTAATGATGATATCTGCTTTACCTAAACGAATATTATCGTAGGCTGTGATAATCCCATTAGTACTGGAAGCACAAGCACTTACAACGGCAAAGTTGGGACCGCGAAATCCATGACGCATGGAAATTTGACCCGCAGCAATGTCTAATATCATTTTTGGAATAAAAAAGGGATTGAAACGTGGGGTACCATCGCCTTTAGCAAAGTTGATAACTTCTTCCTGAAAAGTCGTTAATCCACCAATACCACTTGCGAAAATTACACCAACACGATCTACATCCACATTTTCTTTGCTGATGCCCGCATCAGCTACTGCCTGATCACTAGCAACAATGGCTAGTTGTGCAAATCGGTCTAATTTTCTAGCTTCTTTCCTATCCATAAAATTGGTAGGATCAAAACCTTTCACTTCACAAGCAAATCTTGTTTTAAACTTAGAGGCATCAAATAAAGTAACATTATCTGCTCCTGAAACACCATTTAACAGATTTGACCAATAATCATTTAAATTATTGCCCAAAGGGGTAAGGGTTCCAATACCGGTAACAACTACTCTTTTTAATTCCATTTCCTAGCCTGTTTGAAGTGATAATCCGGCCCGGAGTTATCCGGGCCGGATTAAATTATTCCTATTGAAGGGAGATCTTACTTAGCGTGCTCTTCTAGGTAAGCTACAGCCTGACCAACAGTAGTGATGGTTTCAGCCTGCTCATCAGGGATAGAGATGTTAAATTCTTTTTCGAATTCCATAATCAACTCTACGGTATCCAAAGAATCCGCACCCAAATCATTAGTAAAAGAAGCTTCGTTTGTTACCTCTGCTTCGTCTACGCCTAACTTGTCAACTATGATTTTCTTTACTCTTGTTGCGATGTCTGACATTGTAAAAGTTTTTGTTACAGGCGCAAAAATATACTTTTTAGCAAAACCGCCATCTTTTAATGCATTTTTGTTTCCACAAGCTTTTACTAACTACTGTTAGTTCTTGCTGATTTTGGTGTTTTTTGATAAGAAAATCATTCCTATCTTGTATGCCTTGATTTTCGCCTATGCCCCTACAAATCATTGACCATGGCTCAATACAGCATCATAAGATGGTGGAATTACGTTTTCAGGTATTAAGAAAACCGCTGGGTTTAACTTTTGCAAAAGAAGCTCTGGAAACAGAAAAAAATGATATTTTAATCGGCTTTTTCGACGAAGAAAAGCTGAAAGGTTGCTGTATTTTGACAAAAGAAGACGAAAAAACAGTTCGCCTAAGGCAAATGGCAGTACTTTCTGGGCTTCAGGGAAAGGGGATTGGAAGGGTGATTATGTCTTTCGCTGAAAACATTGCGCGTGACCATGGCTTCAAAAAATTAAATATGCATGCCCGCAAAACGGCCATTGGTTTTTATGAAAAACTAGGATATCAGGTGGATGGACCCGAATTTGAAGAAGTTACAATTCCACATGTGGAAATGGTGAAGGAATTATAAATGAACCTTTTTTCTTTTACTTTTTAATTTTAGCTTTCAAAAGCCCTCTTAATTCATGAGTAAACTCCTCACCCATATTGTCTTTTGGAATGATAAAAAAAGACTTCGCATCAAAGTATAAATGAAAAAAATGCGGGCTTTCAAAGTACTTGCTAAACTTATTCCAATGCCAAATCATTTCTCCTCTTTCGTTTTCTAAAACAACAGCAACATCATTAAAATTTATAATGAATTTATCTTTAAAAGTATCTGCTTTATGGTAGATATTATTGGGAAGAAAATACCAAAATGATGCCATCAAACCCATCCAAATCACCGAACCTAAAAAGAAAGGTTCAGGGCGTATTTTTTTTGTGTAAAAAAGAATAGCAGCTACAATTGCAAAAACATTTACAAGAACAAGCATGATTCTTATTTCCGGACTTTGCACAAAATGATAGCGAAGTGCCTGAATAACTTTGGGTTTCTGATAACTAAAGCTCAATTGCATGGATCAAAAATACGCCCATTGTAGAAACTACAAATTATTTTACTTTACTAAATTCCTTTGCGAGTTTTTCAATTGTTGAATTATCCATTCTATGCATACCGGAAGCAATTAAAATTTTGTAGCGAAATACAACAGATTCTCCTTTCAGCAATTTATAATTCAACACGGTTTTGCCATTTGAAAATACTTTTTGTCCAAGTGGATTAGCCGCAAATAATCCGTAATTACGGGCATGCCAATAAGTTGGATATCCGGGATTTTGTGGATGATCAATGATTATAATACTTACCGAATCAGCTCCCAATTTTCCATATAACATACACCAGTTGCCCCTTGTGCCCCAGGCTGCATCGCCTTGTTTCCCTTCACTAGTTAAATAATTGCCAGTTACAGTACTATCCTTATTTGCTTTTATAGTAGTAACAATGCCACTAGCATCAGTATATTTTTTGTTTTCCCATATGGGCAATTCTAGAGCGTGGGTAACGCGCAAACCCAACATCCCATCTTTCACATCATTGAAACTTACCTCTTCCTTAGCAGTCAATTTTGTAATGCGTTCAATAACTCTGCTTGTTCCTATATGACTAAACTTCAAGTCTGTTGCTTCTTCTAATAATACCTTCTTTTGTTGATTAGTCCAATCTGCCAAATACGAAACAATTGCTTGTTTACCACTTTCCGCACGAATAATTTTTTTAGTCCGAATCCACCCATAATTTTTTTTCTTATCACTTTCGATAGCGTATGAATTATTCCAGAAATCTAACCCATTTACACTTTCGTAATTAAACCATAAGCCAATATGATGCGGATGATCAGTTGGATCATTGGCTCGGGGATTCAAAGGAAACCCCCTTGTTATAGCTGAATCATTAGCAGCATAAATTGGATACAGGAATGGTTTTTCTAAACTATCTGGATAACAAAAACTAGTGAACAGTTTTCCGTTAATACTAATGTCAATTTTATGAGCTGTAGAACTATTTTTAACAATCATGGTACGAGGGTTCTTCGCATTTGTTTGTGCAAATATTTCAGAACCGATTCCAAAAAATAATAAAAATAGTATACTGTAATTTTTCATTTCTACTTTGACAATTTATTTAAGCAATCACTACTTCTTCTTTTTTCCCTAATAAGGTTTGCATAATAACCCATGCTAGCAAATAGGCTGTTCCACTTAAAAAGAACATAATATAATATGCCGTTTCAATTTGATGAATTGCACGATAATGAACAAACAAATTTTTCTGTACAAAAAGCGATAAAAATATTCCTCCAATTGCGCCAAACATTCCTGCAATACCTGTAACAGAAGCAACCGTATGTTTGGGGAATCGATCGGAGACAACCGTATACATATTTGCACTCCATGCCTGATGTGCCGCTGCAGCAAATCCGATTACGAATACTGCAAACCACATGTTTAAACTTCCTAATAATTGTGCAAAAACAATTGGAAAAACACAAAATGCATAAATCAACATGGAAATTTTCCTTGCTTTGAATAAAGTGATATTGCGTTTTATTAATTGCAATGGAAGCCAACCGCCACCAATACTTCCAAAAGTTGATAAAGTGTAAACCATAGCAACTGGTAGCCCAATAGCAATACCTTTTAAATGATATTCACTTTCTAAAAAATCAGGAAGCCAAAAAAGATAAAACCACCAAATTGGGTCGGTTAAAAACTTACCAAATACTACTGCCCAAGTTTGTCGATATCCCATTAAACGAATCCAAGAAATGCTTTTTTCTTGATTTTTATTTTCTGTAATTTTCTGTATAGAATCACTATGAATAAAATCAAATTCCCCTTTAGTTAGTAGTTTATGTTTGGCAGGTACTTCATACAATAACCACCAAAAAATCACCCATATGAATCCTAAAGAACCTGTTATTATAAAAGCCCATTGCCACCCCCAATGCACATTAATCCATGGAACAGTTAATGGCGCTATGATAGCTCCTATATTGGTTCCTGAATTAAATATTCCAGTAGCAAATGCTCTTTCTTTTTTTGGGAACCATTCCGCAACCGTTTTTATAGCAGCTGGAAAATTTCCTGCTTCGGTTAAACCCAATGCTGATCTTGCTATTCCAAAACCAAATGTACTATTGGCTAAAGCATGAGCGATTGCAGCAACACTCCAAAGAAAAGTTGAGAACATATAACCAATCTTGGTTCCCAATTTATCAATTAGTCTACCTGCACCTAACATCCCTATTGCATAAGACACTTTAAATGCTATTTCAATATTGGTATAATCTCCATCATTCCATTTAAACTCAACAGTTAAACTCGATTTTAATAAACTAATGACAGCCCTATCGAGATAATTAATAGTTGTTGCGAAAAATATCAATGAGCATATGGTCCAACGGTATTTACCAATGTCTGTATGCTGCATGAGTTAGTTATTATAAGATTTGATAATTGCCAATACTTTCTCTGTTTCTTTACCAATGGTGTGATAGTCTTTTGAATCAAGTAATTTTTTACTAATTAACTGGCTTCCCATACCAACTGCAACAACACCTGCCTGAAACCATTGTTCAATATTTTCTTTTTCAGTAGTAACACCACCTGTAGGCATAAAATGCAAATCAGGGAAAATATCTTTTATAGCAGATACAAAACCAGGGCCCAATAAGTTACCCGGAAATAATTTGATAAAATTAGCACCCAAATTTTCAGCTTTAATAATTTCCGTAGGTGTCATACAGCCCGGTATCCAGGGCATGCGATGCAAACTTGCAATTTCAGCCACTGATTCAACTAAACCTGGAGAAACCAAAAAATCAGCACCCGCTTTAATAAACTGATTAGCCATCGCCGCATTTTTAATCGTGCCTACTCCAAGTTTCATTCCAGGCAATTCAGCATCTGCCACTTTTTTCATTTCAGTAAAATTAGCCAGTGCAGTTTTACCTCTATTAGTATATTCAATTGTACGTATTCCTGCATCAAACAAAGTCTTCATGATAGCTACACTTACATCTTTATCACTATGATAGTAAAGGGGTAATAGTCCTTGTGTTGAAATAAGATCAAGTATTCTGGGGTTCTTTTCCATATAGCAATTGTTTAGTTGTCTTCTATTTTAAAGTTACTCTATATTATTTCAGAAAAACTACATGGAAAGATTGTTTTACGAAAGAATTTATCATCCAAGTGTTTGTTATCTTTAATAAATATTTTAAAAAAATAACATGATAATTGATCATATTAATAATAGTTCAAAATATGCCAATCTGAATCCCCTTTTTAAAAAGGCATTTGATTTTATCAATTCCACTAATTTAAATAGTATCTCCATTGGACATCATGAAATTGACGGGAAAGACCTCAGAGTAATAGTTGCAGATGAAAATGGTGTTCCCGAATCTGCTTCGGTTTCTG
>CAIJZG010000338.1 GCA_903825065.1 uncultured Bacteroidota bacterium | reverse complement strand
TGCAGTGCGTTGGATAATTAGCACTTTAATCTGAATATTCAAACTCCAAATGGCAATACTCAGTATGCCATGGCTGCTTAATCAGTGATTAAGTAACCATTCGGGCCGCGGCTAAGGTTCGCCTGTTACCTCTTGCTGCCGCCGACTTAAAACAAAAGAGGATGCTGCAACAGAAGGCTGTGACTGTTGCTCAAGACTATTCAGCTAAGTGCTAGGTTGGTTTGTTTCTTTCCTGCTTGGTGCCTACAATTAATAAGAAAATAAGCATGTAGAAAGCTAATGGTAGCGATGTTTGGACAGGGGTTCGACTCCCCTCGACTCCACTTTTAAATTTAAAAAGAATCCGTCTCAATACAATTAGGCGGATTCTTTTTTATATTTATCTTCCTTTTTTATTCAATAATCTTAACATTGAATATTGATTATTCCATGAATATATTTAAAATCGTTTTCTTTAGTTTATTAATTTCAGTAACAGTAGTTTTTTGTAAAAAATCTGATATTGCAACAACTGTCACACCTATTACTCCAGTAAAACCAGTGGTGCCTGCCCCAGAAAAAGATATGATTAATAGCACTGCTGTTGATTATTATGGTCAACTTAAAGTATCAGGAAATAGAATTACGGGTAAAGGAGATTCAGCTATACAGCTAAGGGGAATGTCTTTTTACTGGAGCCAGTGGATGGGGAAATACTATAATGCTAGTGTAGTTAAATGGCTGAAGGATGATTGGTATTGTAATGTAATCAGAGCAGCGATGGCAGTTGATAATGGAGGTTATTTAACTAATCCACTCGTTGAAAAACAAAAAGTGTTTGATTTGGTCGATGCTGCGATTGCAAACGGAATTTATGTGATTATCGATTGGCACGATAGTCATGCTACAGATCATTTACAGGATGCAAAGAATTTCTTTGGAGAAATGGCAAAAAAATATGCCGGCAACCCCAATATCATTTATGAACCCTTTAATGAACCCCTGCAAGTTCCATGGAGCGCAATAATAAAGCCCTATCATCAAGCAATAATTGATACTATCAGGCACTACGATTCTAATAACTTAATTGTATGTGGCACACCCACTTGGTCGCAAGACGTAGATGTAGCAGCTAATGACACACTTGTGGGATCAAATATTGCTTACACCCTTCATTTTTATTCGGGTACTCATAAACAAGCACTAAGAGATAAAGCAAAAATAGCATTGGATAAAGGGATTGCCCTATTTGTAACAGAATATGGAACTACAGATGCAACTGGTGATTGGGTTGTGAACCAGGATGAAACTAATCTCTGGTATAATTTTTTGGATACAAATAAAATATCATCCTGTAATTGGTCGATTGCCGACAAAGCAGAATCCTCTGCTGCTTTGTTCTCTGGATCATCTCCAATGGGAAATTGGATGAGCAATCAATTAACAATTTCAGGCACTTTTGTGCGTCAGGAAATTAGAAATAAGAACCTTAGATTTAAGTAGTCTTTTACTACTTATTATTTATAAACAATGATTCACTATCTGCTTTTTCAGAAAGCTCAAGAATAGTATTGGTCTGAAATAAATAAATCAATTCTTGCTTTATAGGTTTGTACTGAAAATGCAATGGGCAAGGGTTTGTTTCAGAACATTTCTTTAAACCTAAAATACATTTTTCGAATAAATCATTTTCATTGACCACCTCCAAAATTTTTTTCAGAGGGAGCTGTTTATTCTTTTCTGTAATATAAAATCCGCCATTGGGTCCGCGAACTGAATGAATCACACTATTATCTTTTGTTAAAAGTTGCAATATCTTGGCAGTAAAAGAAGGAGGCGAATCAATTGCTTGAGCAATTTCTGTAAGACTCAATTTCTTATCCACCGAGCTTTTTTGCGCGATATATATAGTAGCCCTCAAAGCATATTCAGTGGCCTTCGAAAACATGATATTCCTAATTAAAAAGTGTTATTAAAATTTCAAATTTAATCGTCTGCGATCCATTCTGCAAACGAATCTTTTGTTTCATATAATTTTATCTGAATTAACTTGATATCGGAAGGTAATCTTGAATTCAAGACATCCTGCATGTAAAGTAAAATATTTTCTGCACTAGGTTCTACTTCCCAAATAATCAAATTGTCGTGAATATTATTCGTAGGATGATCAGATAAATAGGCTGTTGATAAAATCAAACTGTGGTCGAATTTTTCAATAATTGCCGTGTTTACTAAATTCTTAATTTGTTTAAAGTCGATGATAAAGCCTGGCATTGGAATATACTCTTTCTGAATTTCAACAGTGCCAAGGGTTACATGCAGTTCGTAAGAATGACCATGTATATTTTTGCAAGCTCCTTGATAACCATGAATGGCATGTGCCATTTCAAAGTGAAAAATCTTTGTTAGACGTAGCATATCAATTAATTAAGGACAAAAATACCTTTAATTAGTATATTTGCCAATTATAATGAAAGAAAGAGAGATAGAATTATTAGCCCCTGCTGGATCTTTTGAATCCATGCAAGCTGCCATCAATGCAGGCGCAAATGCAGTTTATTTTGGTGTTGAGCAACTAAATATGCGTACTTGCTCTTCCAATTCCTTCGAAATAAATGATCTAAAAAAAATCAGTAGTATTTGCAAGAAAAATAAAATCAAATGCTATATCACACTAAATACTGTGATGTACGAACACGATATGCAATTACTGCTTTCCATTTTGCAGGAAGTGAAAAAACAAGCTATTGATGCAGTGATTGCTGCTGATTTTGCAGTGATACAATATTGTAAGCAACTTCAAATTCCATTACATGTTTCCACGCAAGCCAATGTTAGTAATATTGAAGCAGTTCAGTTTTTTGCGCAATTTTCGGATGTAGTAGTATTGGCAAGGGAATTAACATTGAAACAAGTAGAACATATCAATAAAGAAATCAAGCGAAGAAATATCAGAGGCATTTCTGGACATTTGATTAAGATTGAATTATTTGTTCATGGTGCACTTTGTATGGCAATTTCCGGTAAATGTTATCTGAGTTTGCATACTCAAAATGCTGCAGCCAATCGGGGAGCTTGTATCCAAAATTGCAGAAGGTCATACACGGTAAAAGATACAGAGACCAATGAAGAATTAGTGATTGAGAATGAATATATCATGTCACCCAAAGATCTTTGTACCATTGACATTCTCGATCAATTAATCTTTAGTGGTGTTGATGTTTTGAAAATTGAGGGACGCAGTAAAGGTGCAGATTATGTACATGAAGTAACTGCTTGCTATCGAGAAGCAATTGATGCAGTTATCGCAAATAAATACACGGAAGAAAAGAAAACAGCCTGGCTTAAAAGGTTATCTAAAGTTTATAACCGAGGTTTTTGGGAAGGATATTACCTAGGTAGAAAGTTGGGAGAGTGGACAACCAGCCCGGGTTCCATTGCAGAAGAAAGAAAAATTTACCTCGGAAAATCTACCAACTATTATCCCAAAATAAAAATAGGAGAGTTTTTAATTGAAGCAGGTAACATTAAAGAAGGTGATGAATTAATGGTGATTGGTCCATCCATTGGTATGTCAAAAGAAACCCTGAATACACTTATTGTAAATGGTGAAAAAGCCGAACTAGCTGGCAAGGGCGATAAAATTACTTTCCCATTTCCAACTAAATTAACTGGTCAGGATAAACTTTATAAAATTGTAAAGTCCTAATGGCTAAAATTATTCACTATCGTGATAAATGTATCGGGTGTAGCGTTTGTTTTGAAATGCAACCCGAAATCTGGCGTATGTCTAAAAAAGATGGTAAGGCAACTTTATTAAAAGCCATTGAAAAAAAAAATATTTATATTTTGCCTTTACATCCTTCCATTGAATCGCTAACTAATGATGTGGCAAAATCATGTCCTGTTAAAATCATAAAAATTGTATGAACGAAAAAATTGATAGTTTTCTTGAAGCAAATACTTGTGCTTCTATCGCATGTCTTGATTCCAAGGGGCAACCTTATTGTTTTAGTTGTTACTATGCAATTGATAGTAAGGAAGGGTTACTATTTTTTAAGTCAGCTTCCGATTCTAATCACGCAACTTTTCTTCACTCAAATCCTATTATTGCTGGCACCATCTTACCTGATAAGTTAAATAAATTACAGGTGAAAGGGATCCAATTTGAAGGGATAGTATTGCCTTTTATAAATGAGCTTTCTAAATATGCTTCCTTGAAGTATTATGAGAGTCATCCTATAGCAGTTGCCATGCCGGGAGAAATATGGACTATCCAAATCAATCGAATTAAATATACTGATAATACATTGGGCTTTGGCAAAAAAATAATTTGGGAAAGACATGTTAATTAATTCGTAAGCTAAAGATATTTGGCTTTTTTAAACTAAATCTGTATGACAAAAGTCATATTTAATCTTTAACCTAGACTTTACATTTGTATTAGAATGCAATAGCCAGGTTATTATCGCAGGTAATAGCCTGTTTTTTTGCATTCAAACAAATATTATTTACCCACATAGATTTTATTTAATGTATCAATCACCTTATCACAAGTTCCATATTCCTGTAATGGGCTTAGCGTACACCATTGATAGTCCCATTAAAGTGGCACGTTTTGGTATTTCCTCTGTTATGTCGATTGTTGAAGATCGTTTGATAGAAATGATGAGAAGTCATTATTATCAAACCATCAATCAGCCCTACATTCCAATTGATACGGATGTGGAAGATTATAGAGCCAAACGAATTACAGACTATTTGAATTTGGTTAATACCATTGTACAGCAGCAGGTAGATAAAATTAAACAGGCTGCATTTGAAACTGGTTCAGAAATCGTGAAATATTTTGAAATGCTTCCTGATGAAAGTAAACTCAAACAATTGTATCATCAAATGATGCAAACTACTGAGTTGAAGGAAAAAGCTTCCATGGAGCAATACTTAAGGGATCATATTAAGCCCGGAAGTATAGATGTAAATATCATGACCAAGTTGGACAGAAATATTTATGATAAAAATGGAGATCCTGTTCCTGATGGTTCTGATGCAGTAACTGCTTTGAGGGGTTATGTAAATAGTGATCTTAAACATTCTTCCATCGTTTTCTCTGCAGGGTTGAATCCAAGACTTTATAATTACTTAGAACAATGTAAGCAGTTTGATGCGAATGAAGATGGAGGTTTTGATAAGAAAGTAATCATTAAAGTAAGTGATTACCGTTCTGCTTTGATTCAAGGAAAGTACCTCGCAAAAAAAGGAATCTGGGTTAGTGAATTTAGAGTTGAGTCGGGCTTGAATTGTGGAGGGCATGCATTTGCCACAGATGGCTATTTGATGGGGCCTATTTTAGAAGAATTTAAATTGAATCGTCAGGAACTGACAGATACACTTTTTGAAATTTACAATGCAGCTCAATTAAAGAAAAACAATAAGCAGTTCAAATATCCACCCGAAATTAAATTTACGGTTCAAGGTGGTATTGGAACGCATGAGGAAGATGAATATCTCCATGCGCACTATAAGTTTGACAGTACAGGTTGGGGTACGCCTTTTCTTTTGGTGCCCGAAGCAACAACTGTTGATGAGCCAACCCTAAAATTATTGGCTACTTCGAAGGACAAAAATATTATGCTTAGTCATAATTCACCATTGGGTGTTAGATTTCATTATTTGAAAGGAACAAGTTCTGAAATTGAAAAGTATGAAAGAATTAATATTGGTAACCCCGGTAGTCCTTGTACAGAAAAGCACTTAAGTTTTAATACGGAGTTTACAAAAGAGCCAATATGTACGGCATCAAAGAAATACCAGAAATTAAAGCTTGAGCAACTACGCTTATTGAATTTACCTGTTACTGAATTTCAAAAGCAAGTAGCTGAATTACAAGATAAAGAATGTTTATGTGTTGGATTAAGTAACTCTGCCGCTATTAATTATTCAAAGACCCTTGTAAAGAAAATGGATGCGGTAACCATTTGTCCTGGTCCGAATATTGTGAATTTTTCGAAAGTGGTTTCCTTGTCAAACATGATTGATCATATTTATGGACGTGGAAATGTGATGGTACAAAGCAATCGGCCACATATGTTTATTGCTGAATTGTATTTATATATCGATTATTTGAAAGATCAAATAAAAGAGGATATTGATTCAGATCAATTTGAAAAAAAATCAAAATATTATAATACATTTTTTCAAAACTTACGCAGTGGTATTAACTATTATAGAGAAATGCCGGGTCTATCCGAAGAAACAAAATCTAAAATGTTGAAAGATTTAGATAGTGTGAGTTTGGAACTTGATTCTTTAAATTATCAACACGAGATTGTGATGAAATAGCCTTTAATGGTTTCTTTTATTGCATATTATTTTTGTTATTTAACTTTAACCATTATAAGTTTAAAACTTGTAATGGTTTTTTTATGAACTTTCATCAACT
>CAIJZG010000337.1 GCA_903825065.1 uncultured Bacteroidota bacterium | reverse complement strand
GCTGATCAGGCTTATTATAATCTTCGTAATATTTTACAAGAGAAAGAAAGTACTTTGAGGCTGAAAGTGAAAAGTAAAGAAATGATTGATCATTTAATTACTGAAATCAAAGACAGACTCAATGAATTGAAATTGCAGTTAGCAGGAATGAAAGAGCGATTGAGCGTGGAGTTTAAAGTGGAATTGGACGATATTTTAGACCAGCCCAGAACTTCAGAAACACCTGTAGAAGAACTGCAAAGCAATTCCGATAGGATGCGCAAACGCTTAGAAAATATTGGGGAAGTGAATCCAACTGCAATTGAAGCTTATACCGAAATGAAAAAGCGTTATGAGTTTATATTAGAACAGAAGAACGACTTAGTATCTGCAAAAGAAAGTTTATTACAAACAATTCAGGAAGTTGAAGCTACTGCAAATCAGCAGTTCTTAGATACTTTCAATAAGGTTCGTGAGAATTTCCAGAAAGTATTTAAAGCATTATTTACTGAAGAAGATACTGCCGATATGATTTTGGTTGATCCAACTAATTTGGCAGAAACCGGAATTGATATTGTTGCCAAGCCAAAAGGTAAACGACCTTCCTCTATTACTCAATTGAGTGGGGGAGAAAAGACTTTAACTGCTACGGCTCTGTTGTTTGCCATCTACTTAATTAAACCCGCACCATTCTGTATTTTGGATGAGGTGGATGCACCTTTGGATGATGCCAACGTGGGTAAGTTTACACAGATGATTAAGAAATTCAGCGATAACTCACAGTTCATTATCGTAACGCATAATAAACAAACCATGAGTTGTGTGGATGTGATTTACGGGGTAACTATGCAAGAACCTGGTGTAAGTAAATTAGTGCCAGTTGACTTTAGAAGTTTAGCGAATTAGTAAATAATAAATCTCAAAAAAGGACTTATCAAGGAAACTTGATAAGTCCTTTTTTATAAATGCATTCATTTGTACAAAGGCATTTTTATATTATACGTAGTTTGCTTTGGAACCTATTTGATGTTTACCAGACAACCGGATTATTTTGATGGTGAGAAAGTTCCTGCTACCATTTTTATTGAAAAAGATAGCCTTTCTCCTAAAATGATGGCAGTTGCTGAATTCTCAAATGGATTTAAAAACTTTCGAGTTAAAGCAGATTATTATTTTAGGAATTGGAAGAATGGAGAGAAAACTGAAGTAATATATGAATCCGAGCATCCTGAAAAAGGCGCTATATATGTTTTTTGGGGTTATTGGATAAGTCTGGGCGAGCTATTAGGATCGATACTATTTATCGTTGTAGGTTATCAAGCTGCAGTTTCTATTACTAAAAATCCAAGTCCGGAAGCTTTGAATGAGCAGTTGAATTATAAAGAACCCAATAAGCCTAGGTATGATTAGTTATTATCTTTTAAGCAATCGCTTAATTTCTTTTTCTACATCGCGGCCTTTGATGGTTTCTCTTTTGTCGTAATTCTTTTTACCGCGGCCAATTCCAATTTCTACTTTCACTAGATTCTTATCAGTAAAGAAAACTTTTAAAGGAACAATGGTATACCCCTTGTCCTTCATTCGGTTTTGAAGTTTTTTCAATTCTCTTTTATTCAACAACAATTTGCGATCGTGTACTTCAATATGATTATTATCGCTGCCGTGTGTATATGATGCAATAAAAAGAGCCCTTACCCAAAGTTCGTTTTTATCGAATAAACAAAATGAATCATTGAAACTTACTTTGCCTTCACGAATCGACTTTACTTCAGTACCCATCAACACAATACCAGCTATGAATTTTTCTTCAATAGCATAATTAAAATACGCCTGCCTGTTATTCATTTCCTTAGTCATACCACGCCAACTAGGCAGATTTAATGGGGTTGATTATTTTCTCAGAAGACTCACTACTTGAGATAATTTATCCCTTAATACTTTTCTATCAACTATAAAATCCAGGAAGCCATGTTCCAGTAAAAATTCACTGCGTTGAAATCCTTCAGGTAAATCGCGTTTGATGGTTTCTTTGATCACTCTTGGCCCTGCAAAACCAATGAGTGCGCCTGGTTCAGCGATATTCATATCTCCGAGCATACCAAAACTTGCAGAAATCCCCCCAAATGTAGGATCAGTTAATAAAGATATAAAAGGCAATTTAGCATCACTTAATTGAGAAAGTTTACCACTTGTTTTGGCTAATTGCATTAAACTAAATGCACTTTCCATCATTCGTGCTCCACCGCTCTTGCTAATCACTAAATAGGGTAGACGATGTTTGATACAATAGTCGATAGCCCTGCTAAATTTTTCTCCCATTACGGATCCTAATGATCCACCAATGAATTCAAAATCCATACATGCAACTACTATACCCTCCCCATTAATTTTTCCAACCGCCACTCTCATACTATCTTTCAAATCGGTTTTGGAATGAATATCATCCAAACGTTTTTGATAGGGTTTCAGATCGGTAAATCCTAGGGCATCTTTACTTCTGATATTTGAGTATAATTCTTTGTATTCCTTATTGTCAAAAAGAAAATCGTAATATTCTTCACTTCCTATACGATGATGGTAGTTGCATTTTGGACATACGTATAAATTCTCTTTTAATTCAGTGGTAGTACAAATGAAATTACATTCTGGACATTTATTCCAAAGTCCTTCCGGCGTCTCTTTTTTATCTGCGGTAGATGTTAAAATTCCTTTACGAATTCTCTTAAACCATCTTGGCCTACTACCATCTCCTCCCTGTGCTTCATCGCCTGTTAAATTCGATTCAAGGTCTTCTTCACGTTCTTTTTTCATAATAGCTTGATACAATTGGGGCGGAAAGATAATATTTTTTTAACCAAGGGCACAAAAAAACCGCCCCAAATAAGTTCGGGGCGGTTCATTTAATATAAGTCTTATGCGTTCCTATTCAGACAGTTAAGATCGTTAAATGCCACTTCCAAACGCTTAATAAAATTCTCTTCACCCTTACGTAACCAAACACGAGGATCATAGTATTTTTTATTTGGCTTTTCAGCACCTTCAGGATTACCTAATTGGCTTTGTAAGTAGGGTTCATTTTTAGTATAATATTGTTGAATACCTTCCCAGAATGCCCATTGCATGTCGGTATCAATATTCATTTTGATGGCACCATAGCTGATAGCCTCCCGAATTTGATTTTGAGGAGAACCGCTACCACCATGGAATACAAAATAAACAGGCTTTTCTTTAGTGCCTAATTCTTTTTGAATATAGTCTTGGCTGTTTTTCAAAATCTCAGGACGCAATTGTACATTACCCGGACTGTAAACACCATGAACATTACCAAATGCAGCTGCCACCGTAAATAATTTACCTACTTTACTTAATTCAGTATAGGAATAAGCTACGTGTTGTGGTTGCGTATATAATTTATCGTTTTCTACATCACTATTATCAACACCATCTTCTTCACCACCGGTAACACCTAATTCAATTTCAATGCTCATACCCAACGGAGCCATTCTCTTATAGAATTCTACCGAAGTATGGATATTTTCTTCTAATGGTTCTTCAGATAAATCTAACATATGTGAGCTGAAAAGGGGCTGTCCTTTTTCTTTGTGAAATTGTTCACCAGCATCAATCAAAGCACTGATCCAAGGCAACCATTTTTTGGCAGCATGGTCGGTATGTAATACAACTGGTACACCATAATATTTAGCAAGGGTATGAACGTGCAATGCACCAGAAATAGCACCTTGAATATTTGCTTGTAATTCGTCGTTCTTCATTCCTTTACCAGCAATGAACTGTGCACCACCGTTTGAGAACTGAATAATTACTGGAGAATTTACTTTAGCTGCTGTTTCTAATACGGCATTGATCGTATTAGTACCAATGGTATTTACTGCAGGAATTGCAAAATTGTTTTCTAAAGCATCATTATAAAGGGCTTCTAGTTCGGCACCGAATAATACCCCGGCTCTGTATTTACTCATGTTTAGTAAGTTGTTTTATGTAATATTTTTTAATCTTTTATGGATGGTAAATATACGTTTATTAGCCCAAACGCTTGTTAGCTTTGAATAGAATGTAAGGATGGTGAAGTTTCGATCTTATAAATCATTATTTAGCCAGACTTTGAATCACATCGTATTTAGTTACAATATGAAAATCGCCTTTTTCATCCTTTGCTAATACCGCCCCATTTTCTTTGGTAATTAAATTTCCCAAACGTTCAACTGGCGTATCAAAAGCTACAATCGGATAAGCAGCTTCTAATACAGAGGCTACTGATTCATTTCTTATTTCCGGATTGGTAAAAACTTTCATAAACAAACCGGTTTCACTCACTGCACCAATTAATTCTCCTTTGGATATCACTGGAATTTGTTCAATATCGTATTTCTTCATGAGCTCTACTGCTTGAGAAACGGTTGCTGTTGGTTCTACAGTAACAAGTCTCTTACTACTTCTTCCACTCACGATATCCTTGAATGTTTTTACATCCAAAAAACCTCTTTCCATCATCCATTCGTCGTTATAAATTTTAGCTACATATCTGCTACCATGATCATGAAAAATACAAACAACCACATCATCTTTTTTAAGTTGATCTTTCAATTGTATAACGCCCTGCAAACAGCTGCCAGCGCTGTATCCGCAGAATAAGCCTTCTTCTTTTGCAATGCGTCGTGCCATTACAGCGCCATCTTTATCAGTAACTTTTTCGAACAAATCGATCAAGCTCATATCATAATTAGCTGGTACAAAATCTTCCCCAAAACCTTCAGAGATATATGGATATACTTCTTTCTGATCTTCTACGCCGGTTTCGAAATATTTTTTGAGTAGTGAGCCATAACTATCGATGGCCCAGATTTGGATATTAGGATTTTTTTCTTTGAGATATTTTGCAGTGCCTATAATCGTTCCACCAGTTCCAGTAGCAACAACTAAATGGGTGATTTTACCTTCGGTTTGTTCCCAGATTTCAGGACCTGTTTGCTCATAATGCGCTAAACGGTTTGCGAGGTTATCGTATTGATTCACATACCAGGAGTTGGGAACTTCCGTGGCGAGTCTTTTAGATACAGAATAATAGGAGCGTGGGTCGGAGGGCTCCACGTTTGTCGGGCACACAATCACTTCTGCACCCACAGCTTTCAGTATATCAGCTTTTTCTTTTGATTGTTTATCGGTGGTCGTGAAAATGCATTTGTATCCTTTTACTACTGCGGCCAGGGCAAGACCCATACCAGTATTTCCGCTGGTGCCTTCAATGATGGTTCCACCAGGTTTTATTTTCCCTTCCTGTTCTGCTACTTCCAGCATTTTCAAAGCCATGCGGTCTTTGATGCTATTACCAGGGTTAAAATATTCCACTTTGGCTAAAACCGTTGCGGGAATATCTTTTGTGATCTTATTGATCTTAATTAAAGGGGTATTGCCAATTGTCTCGAGTATATTATTCAGCCACATAAACTAACACTTGTTTGGGGCAAAGATATAGTTTTGAACACTCTCAATTTAAGTGAGCACCGAATAATTCAACATTCGAAAAATTATAAACTATTGATCAATCGAATCACGCCAGTTGTTTGGTGTTGTCCACTCATATCATTGGTGTTTTCGATTTTCACGATGTTGCTTTCTTTCGGAGTATCATTGTGCAAATAAGCAAAAGTGATTGCTGGTACAAAAGCAAGGATGGCAATAATTTGTAGATTAACTAAGAACTTTCTCATAAAATTGATTTTAATTGGTTCGTTTTTTACTTTGATAAAACAAAGATAAGAACAATTTTAGAACTATGCAATACATAATACCGTAGAAAGGATAGTAATAGTTTAACTAAAATAATGTGTTTTGCTTTGGAATACAGTAAATACAGGGCTTTCAGACAAATCAACTGTTAAAAACCATTTTTTCATATTGTGATGAATGGCAAAATTTCGTTATGGAATGACGGAATAATGGTATGCGTGACTGTGAAAAAGTAAAAATTAAAAAGTAAAAGAGGAATGAAGTAAGAGAAAAAAAATATTTTATTTCCCCGCCCTATGTAAGAAGGGGTGCCCGAAGGGCGTAGTGGGTAAAATCTTTCAAATAAAGGAATTAGTTAATAGCCTTAAAGCTTTCTGCCATTTTGGTACAAATATCTGATGCAACCATTTGAACAGCAAGACTAATCATATTTGTAAATGCTTTCGTACTACTGATGCCATGTCCGATAATTACAGGCTTTGCAACCCCTAATACTGGAGAGCCGCCATAGTTTTCATAGTGAAAGCGATTAAAATAGATATCCTGATCAAAATTGCGCAATGCCGCAAGATCGTAAACACTTTCAGCCATTTTTAAAATGATGTTGCCAGTAAACCCGTCGCATACAATGACGTCGCATTTCTCTGTAAAAATATCGCGGCCTTCCATATTGCCGATAAAATTGATCTGTGAATTTTCTTTCAGAAGGGGGAAAGTGGCTTGTGACAGTAGATTTCCCTTTCCTTCTTCTTCACCCACATTTAGTAAACCAACTTTAGGATTGGATACTTTTAAAATATGTTGTGCATATAAGCTACCCAATAAAGCAAACTGATTTAATTGTTCAGGCTTACAGTCGGAATTCAAACCCACATCTAAAATAACGCCTGTTTCTCCGTTTGATTTTGGAACAACTCCAGATACGCATGGCCGAAGAATTCCTGGTATAGGTTTAATGCTAAACATCGCTCCAACAAGCATGGCACCCGTATTTCCCGCACTAATAAAAGCATCAATCTTTCCGGTAGCTAGCAGATGGTATCCGATACTAATAGATGATTTCTGTTTTTCTTTAAGTGCTTTTGTAGGATGTTCGTGGTAACCAATAACCTCTGGGGCATGTATTAAATGCAGTAAAGGTGATGCAACCTGAAGTTCATCCAATAATGGTTGAACCACGGCTTCATCACCTATACAAAATATATTAGCTGCACTAGTATTGACAGACAAGAACTGCTTCAAGCCTTTCACCGCCTCAAGCGGTGCAAAATCTCCACCCATCATGTCTAAGCCAATGTTCATGTGCGGTAAGCTAAGGATAAAATTGGAACTAAAAGGTTACGCTTTAAGAGGAGCTTTTTCAGCTACTAACTTTCCTTTGTAGAACAATTTGCCTTCGCTCACATGCGCACGATGGCGTACATGTAATTCTCCAGTAGTGGTGTCCTTGCTTAAGGTCACTTCCTGAGCCTTATAGTGTGTTCTTCTCTTAGCACTACGTTGCTGAGAATGTCTGCGTTTAGGATTTGGCATAATTCGAAATTTATAATATCAAAAAAAAATTATTCTAAGTTTTTAAACTGATCTAAACCCTTCCAAACCGTACCTGGGGTGGTATCCCTAGTTGCGTCTTCTTCCATTTTTCGCAACTTTTCTAATACCTCCAGATTGCATTTTGGTCCGCCTAATTCATTTTCCTTACACATTTTTTGTAATGGAAAACTCAGGTTGATGAACTCGAAAATCCAGTCTGCTAAATGCAAATGACTTTCGCCTCTGCTGATATAATAAATATCAGGGTCCTCTTCCGATTCATTCATTTGTAACGGGTCCTCCACCAACTTTACGATGATATTGAATTCGTCCCAAAGCTGCATGGGTAAAGGGTTTCCGCAACGATCGCAATTTACATTAGCCGCTCCGTCAATGTCAAATTTCAACTGCATGAATCCAGAATTTTTTTCTAAACTCAGCTTAACATTGGCTTCCAGATTAATAAAATCTTGTTCGCCGTAGGGTACAAAGAACTGATCGTCTATTCGATACTCGAATACATGAATCCCCGGTTTCAAACCCACAAATGCTATTTCAAATTCCCTCCGATGACTCATATCCTCTTTTTAAAGGCTCGCAAAGGTAGTTCAATTACGCAAAACTGCCAAAGGAAAATCGCCTTTAAAAGGAATTCTCTTATCAACAGTACTGTATAACAGATTTAAAACGCAATTTTGTACCTATGAAGACCGATGCGAAGATAACTGTAAAAGCACTTATTTCTATAGGATTATTACTAATCCCGGCCATTTTGATCTTTATTTTCTCCTATTTTAGTCTTCAAGTAGAAGAATATTACTCCAATAATTGGTATCCTGCCATTGGAAATACTTTGCGCACAATTACTAAAAATCTCCCATTTAGCATAGGTGATTTACTCTATATTATCATCGCTTTTTCTTTGATTATCAGTTTTTTACAATGGATAATCAATGGGTTTGGGTTTGGATTCGACTTACAATATATAGTAGGAGGCTTATTTATAGTCATTCGTAAGCTGCTATGGTTATATATTTTTTTTAAGCTCATCTGGGGATTAAACTATGATCGAATGGGAATTGCCTATCAGTTAAATCTCGAACCGGAACCCTATCAAAAAGAAGCAGTTGTTCAAATCACTAAAGATTTGATGGATAGTTTAAATGCCTGTCGCAGACAAATGAAAGACACCATTATGCCCGACCAAGATTTTGAAAAAATCAATCGGGAAGCTTATAAATCCTATCAGAATCAATCGATGAGCTATCCCTTTTTGAACTATCGTAATAGGGCTGTAAAAAAAAGTCTCTATAGTCCATTAGGAGATTTCCTTGGATTTACTGGATATTTTAACCCATTTACCGGAGAGGCACAAGTACGTTCAGATATCCCCCGAATCATGATTCCCTTTATTACTTGTCATGAAATGGCTCATCAAATGGGCTATGCAAGTGAATCAGAAGCAAATTTTGTAGGATATCTCACAGCATCACATTCTAAAGATATTTATTTCCGCTATTCTGTGTATTTAGAATTGTTCAGTTATGCGCAAGGGGAGGAAATTATACTATTTGGAAAAGAAAAAGACTACCCTGCATTTGAACAAATGCTACAATTCAATAAAAAATATTTAGATAGTTTGGTTCGAAAAGACCGAAAAGAAATCAGGCAGTTTTTTCAAAAAAGAAAAAACAAATTTAGCCCTGCTTTTGGAAGTATGTATGATCAATACCTCAAATTAAATAAGCAAGCCGCAGGCATTAACAGCTACGATGATGTAATTGCTTGGCTGATTGCTTACAAGAAAAAGTTTGGGAAAATTTAATTTAGAATTTGTTCTTCCACATCATACTTTCAACGGGCCTATTCGGTTGCCCGCTATATTTTGCATTCCCTTTCTGATTGTATTTCACTTCAATTTCACCATCAACAGGGAAATAAATCAGTTGGCCAATTGGCATGCCATAATAAACACGAACGGGCTGCTTTACAGAGATTTCTAAAGTCCAGTTACCGCAGAAACCCACATCACCTTTACCTGCGGTAGCATGAATATCGATTCCTAATCTGCCAGTTGAAGACTTGCCTTCTAGGAAAGGAACATGTGCATGTGTTTCCGTGTATTCTTCAGTTACACCCAGATACAAAACGTTTGGTTGTAATACAAAACCTTCTTCTGGAATATCGAAATGCGTGATGGTATTATGTTTTTTTGCATCCAATTCTTCGCTGTCGTATGTGGCTAAATTTTTACCCAGATGCACATCATAACTATTACTGCCCAGGTCTTGTCTATTGTAGGGAACAATTTTGATGGTTCCTTTTTCTATTTCTTCTAAAATGCGCTTGTCAGAGAGAATCATGTTATTTTTGTTTGAATGGCAGTGCTTTAAAACTTGTGCTGCAAGCTAAAATCAAAATTGTAGCCGTGGCATTGTTTTATCAACAAAATATCAACGAACTTACCAGGCTGGCGATTTGGGAATTGACAGAAACAGAAGATTTTTTTGCTACTAAAGTATCGCTTCAAAGCAACGTGACACACCATCACAAAAGGCTACAACACTTAGCTGGTCGATATTTACTCCCTTATTTATTCACTGATTTTCCATCAAGTTCTATTGCAATTGCAACTACCCGCAAGCCTTATTTGCCGGATGAACAATATCATTTTTCAATTTCACATTGTGGCAATTATGCTGCTGCCCTTGTAAGCAGAGAAGAAAGAGTAGGTATCGATATTGAAATGTACACTGAGCGAGTTCACAAAATCAAACACAAATATTTGCATCCATTAGAACTTGCTTTTGTAAATAGTATAGTTATTGAAAAACAAACTGAATTACTCACTTTATTATGGAGTGCCAAAGAAGCCATGTTTAAATGGTGGGGCAGAGGTGAAGTAGACTTCAGCGAGGTATTACGCATCGATCCTTTCCTCATGCAACATGAAGGAATCATTCATGCCAGATTCGAAAAAGGAAAAACAAATATTCCCTTGGAATTGAATTATAGAATGATGGAGAAGATGTGTCTTGTCTGGGTGAATAATGAAAGTAAAAAGTAAAAATTAAAAAGAAAAAAGCGAAGTGTGAATATTAGAATTTTAAACGTGCAACCTTTAAAAAAAGCACCCCTCCTGTTCGCTTGCGAATAGGAGGGGCAGGTTACTCTCACATTGAAAAGCATTCCTCTTTTGATTTTTGAATTTTTACTTTTGACTTATTTTCAATCCGCCACCCTAATATTATTCTTGGGAATCAATTTCAAACTCTTCAGTAAAGTCTGTTTCATCTGCGTCCTCACAATCTGCCCCATGGTAGTTGCTCTCAGAAATTTAGGCTGATCAAAAAAATCTGAAAGCTCCATTTTTAATTGATTGATTTTACTTTCTACAGAAATATTATCGCCAGTCATAATATCCAATAGTTCCTTTACACGAAATTTTGCTGAGGATAATCGAAACGCCATCTGTGTTTTTTCCTCTGCTTGATATTGTTCAATGGATTCTCGGTTCAAATGTTTGCTAACAATATCTACAAATGGTTTATTCTCCTTAAAAAATTGTGGTAAGTATAAATTCTTTCTTCCTTCATATGACTGCTGATCAAAGTCAATGGGACGAATGCGATATTGAAAGTCAACAATATCTGGAGTAATATTCACCACAAAATTATAGCTTCGCATATCACCCAATAAATGCGCAAAGCAACGTTCGTTGAACTTCACAAATTCTTTAGCGAGTCTGATTTGATTGGTACTTGGATGATTTAAATAATCTTGGATAAAGATATCACCAGGAATACCAGGAATATGTTCTTCTACTAATGTTTCTCCTTTTGTAAAATAGACTATCCTATTGGGTGATAATAGGTGTTCTAATTCTAATCCATAGATCCTACTAGCATCTGCTTTCTTGATATAATAGTGATCATAGTTATCGTTGTACTTATTGATAATGCGAATACGAATTGGCTGACTATTACCAAAAAAACAAAAATCAATTCCGGCTACATCCAAATGATTTACAAAACTTAGATCGCCCTTTGTTTTTAAATACGCATAATTCATCACCAGGGCTTCACGTAAATATTCCCATTGATGCATATCGTAAGAGGCTTTCTCCCAGGCAGTATCATTTCCATTCTTGTCTTTAATAGGAACAGTATAAGTAAAATTCCGAAGATCGTTATAGCTGGCTGGCAGGTTTACTTCTCTGCCATATTTAATCAGGTAATCACGCAAGGGTTTCTGAACCGGAAAGATGGGTTTCTTTCTGGATGGACGATCGGGTTGATCGCTGGTCTTGTGATTTTCGAATAAGTTAATCAAGTAATAAAGTTTCGTTATCGTCTGTGAGATTCAAATTTACGGCATCTGCGCCAGCAATTCCTTCAATAGATCCTCTAATATGGGCCGCATTCAATAAAACCTTTTCTAATTGTTTTTCTCTGGCCTTCCATAATTTTTCCATCGCGTCTCTTTCGCGTTGTATACTCAGTTTCATGCTCATGAATCCTTCCCTGATGGCTTTCCATTGTTCACTAAATTCAGAACCGATTAAGTAGTCGTACAACATCACCATTTTATCGCCCTTGTTATCCTGACTTTTTTTAGCATCATACACTTTTAAAATAGCGTTTCTTAAAACCAGTGCAACACTTTTTACTTCTGCAAATGTGCAGATATACACACCCTCTTTTTCTCCAAATCGATCCATATCTTTTGGAAATGCCTGTGTAACTATTACAGCCACATCAGCGCCGAGGCTTCGCATATCGTTTTTTAGTTTTTCGATCCAGTCGTTGGAAAAATCTTTGGTTCTTTTACTTTCATAAATAATCTTACCAGTTTCAATTCCAAATTGATTGCGTACTAATTGAATGCAGTCGGCACCTCTAACGCCTTTTCCAACTTCCTCAATTTTATCGAAGGGAAAAGTGGTGGTAAGTAATTCTTCCAACATTAATTCCTGTACTTCGCCCTGTAATTGCATGCTTCCCTGTTCAGATTTTCGACGCATTTCTTCTGCCAACTTTTTTTGGTCATCGAGTTGTTTTTCTAACTCTTTTACACGCAATTGGTATTCCTGGTCTTTCAAATGTATTTTTTCAGTTTCATCTTTTAAGAGTTGTTCTTTTAGTTTTTCTCTTTCTTCCATTAACTGGCGTTGGAGATTGATTTGCAGTTCAGCTTCTTTTGTTTGAAGGGCCTGTTCTTTTTGCAAGTATTCTAATTCCTTTTTGCGCGATTCTTTTAGTTTCTCAGCACTCTCAGCAGCTGCATCTTCCAGAAGTTTCAATTTATTCTCAAAATCAGAGCTCATCGATTTCTTGATGGATTCCTGTAATTCAGCCTGTATTTTTTTCTTTTCGGCATCTAAAATAGCGGCAGCTTCTTTTTCTTTCTCGGCCAGTTGTTGTTGAAAAGCCAGTTCCTTGGTTTTGAATTCCTGGTCTTTTTTGTTCTGCCAATCGAGCATTTGCACGCGTAATTCCTTTTGAATTTCGTCGCGCATACTTTCGCCTGGTTCGAATTGGTGGTGACAATTTGGACAATTTATAATAAATGCAGCCATCTCTATTTTTTTACAAAGTAAGCGATTGCCGCGAAATAGGAAAACTCCCTACATTTGCAGCTCTTAAAGCGGAGGTGGCGAAATTGGTAGACGCACTACTTTGAGGTGGTAGCGGGGTAACAGCCGTGGGAGTTCGAATCTCCTCTTCCGCACAAATCCGCCCCGATTTTCGGGGCGGATTTGTTGTTTCAGGAGCGTTGCGAATGCATTCGCATAAGCGTATGAAACAACAAATCCCGCGGGCGAAGCCCGCGTAGGTTTTCGAGTAAGCACCCCACTCTGAGATCATGGCACATAATTTCCTTTCATCCCTATTATTTCCTCACGCCATATTTTTCTCTTAACTTAAAATCCAATTAAACTTGCCATATGCCAATAACCAAAATAAAACTAATACTGCTTGCAATATTAATCTCAACTCATCTCTTTTCCCAAGAAGTGGGCCAAATGGAACGCATCATTTCCCCAGAAATCAGTGCTAATAACGAAGTAACCTTTCGCATCAAAGCACCGGGAGCAAATACTGTGAAATTATCAGGCAACTGGATGCCTAGCACGCCACAGGGGCAGCGCCAATTGGTTGATCTGGAGAAAGGAGCGAAGGGAATCTGGTCGGTAAAAGTGCCTGCACTGGCGCCTGAATTGTATGGATATAATTTTGTTGTAGATAGTGTAACCACCCTCGATCCTGCTAATTTAAAAGTAGCACGAGATGGTACTTTCAGAACTGAGAATATGCTCTATATCCCCGGAGCAGCATCTGATCTGTATTGGGCAAAAGAAGGGCCGAAGGGTACTGTGCAAACGATCTGGTATCAATCACCCACTTTGAATTTAACCAGAAGAATGTACGTGTATACGCCTCCGGGTTATAACGCATCCAAAGATAATTATCCGGTGCTCTATTTATTACACGGCGGCGGGGGAGATGAAGAAGCCTGGCCAACCCTTGGTGTGGCTAACAATATTTTAGATAACCTCATCAATAGCGGAAAAGCAAAACCTATGATTGTGGTAATGACCAATGGCAACCCCGGTCAGGCCGCAGCTGTAACCGTTACACCTCCTATCAAATCAGAGATCCAAACGCCACAGGGAATGGCGAGCATGCTCTTCGAAAAAAGCCTGGTGAATGATGTGATTCCTTATATCGAATCTAATTTCAGGGTTAAGAAAAATAAAGAAAGCAGGGCAGTAACCGGATTAAGCATGGGTGGGTTACAAACCCAGAATCTCAGCTTTGAAAACCCCAACCTCTTTCAATACATCGGTGTAATGAGTATGGGATTTGCCGACCTCAGTAGATTCGGCATCAATGTAGATACCTCCAAAAGAATACAGCAAATTGTAGATTTGAAAAAAGCAAAACCCGCCCTTTACTGGATTGCAGTAGGTAAGGATGATTTCTTGTATGAGAGTGTAGTTAAAATGCGTAAGGATTTGGATGCACAAGGGTTCAAGTATATCTATCGCGAAAGCGACGGCGGACATACCTGGACAAACTGGCGCGTCTATCTATCTGAATTTGCAACCATGATCTTTAAATAAAAGATTTAAAATAATAAAACTGTATCGAATGCAATTTCGCAAATTAAATAGGCTGATGCTGCTGATCAGCCTATTTTTAATATCATGTATATTCCATAATCAAGCAATGGCACAAGCAAAAATTCAAATGGTTCGATTGGCTAAAATAAAAGTGGATCCATCTCAATTAGAAAAATATAACCAGGCCTTGAAAGAACAAATGGCCACTGCTATTCGTTTAGAGCCAGGTGTACTAACCTATTATGCGGTAGCAGATAAAAGTGATCCCTCACATATCACCATTCTGGAAATTTATGCAGACACAACTGCATACCAGAAACATATATTGACCAGTCATTTTAAGAAATATAAAGACACAGTAAAGGATATGGTGCAATCGCTTGAATTGGTCGATGTGAATTTGATTGCTGCTGCCAAACAACCTGAATTTTAAAGGAGAATTAAAGTAGCGATTTGTAAACTAACAAAATGAAGAAATACTTTGCAACAATTTTCCTGATAACCTGCTTCAATGTAGCATTTGCACAAACTGAAAAATCAGACTACAAATCCGTGGCAGATGCATTTGAGAAAAACTATAATGCAGAAAATTATGACGCCATTTTTTCGAGCTTCGCACCTGTGATGCAAAATGGACTGCCACATGATAAAACAGTTGAATTTTTAACAGGACTAAAATCACAGGCGGGAAAAATAACCAAACGAGCATTCGTTAAATACGAACAGTCTTATGCTTCTTATAAAACAAATTTTGAAAGTGCCCTGTTTGCTATTAACATATCCATTGACAATGACTCGAAAATCAATGGTTTGTTTATAAAACCTTTCAAGGAAAGTAATTTGCCAAAGATGACGCGTAACCAAACGAAATTGATCCTTCCATTTAAAGAGGAGTGGACCGTATTCTGGGGTGGCGATACCAAAGAATTAAATTACCATGTAGAAAGCGAAGCCCAAAAAAATGCATTTGACATTGTTATTAGAAACGAGAAAGGTGCTTCTTTTAAAACTGATGGGAAACTCAATGAAGATTACTATGCCTTTGGAAAGGATTTAATAGCACCCTGTGATGGAGAAGTGGTATTGGTAGTGGATGGTGTGAAAGATAATGTACCAGGAATTTTAAACCCTATTTATGTTCCTGGTAATTCAGTGATTATCGAAACGATCAACAATGAGTATTTGTTTTTTGCCCATTTCAAACAACATTCGATTGTTGTGAAACAAGGGCAAATGGTGAAGCAGGGCCAACTCCTGGGGCTTTGCGGCAATTCAGGAAATTCATCCGAGCCACACTTGCATTTTCACATACAAAATGTGGAAGACATGAATGTTGCAACGGGTGTAAAATGTTATTTCGATCATATACTGGTGAATGGTCAAACTAAAACGGATTATTCCCCCATTCAAAACGAAAAAATAAGTAATAAAAAATAATCTAGAAAGATTTAAATAAAATGAAAGTAACACCCGAACAAGATGCGCGAATTGCAAAAATGACTTTTTCTTCTACGTATCCCTGGTATGTAAAAAAAGTGGTAGTGAAAGGAAGAACAATCGAAGAGTTACATCAAGTAATAGAATGGCTCACAGGTTTTGATGAAAAAAAATTGCAGCAACTAATTGATGAGAAAGCAACTTTCGAAACATTTTTTAAAAAAGCAACATTGAACCCTAATGCCAGTCTTATCACCGGTGTGATTTGTGGTTATCGTGTAGAAGAAATTGAATATCCCCTTACCAGACAAGTCAGGTATTTAGATAAGATCATCGACGAATTGGCAAAAGGTAAATCAATGGAAAAGATCTTGCGAAAACAATAAGAGTCGTACATTCATACATCAATCCCACAAATGAAAAACCTATTCATCCTTTCTGCCATTTTATTGGTTCAATTAAGTGCACGATCGCAATCCACCTGAACACTCGATAAAGTACATAGTAAAGTTGGCTTTACTGTTACCCACCACATGATCGCTGAAATGGAATTTAGACTTACCGGAGAATTCGATAAATCGTATTAATCCAATGCTCGATATTAAAAAAGTTATTTACACTTTACTGCTGCTTTTAGTTTTTCAATCATTTTGTGAGGGACAGAACCAACTTTCCTATACCAGCAAAAATTTAAAACTTACTAAAACCCAGGGTTCAGATCGGTATCAGGAGGTAGGTTGTAGTTATATGGATAAATCAGGGAATATTTGGTTTGGAACTTCTGCAGAAGGTGTTTATCGCTTTGATGGAAAAGAATTTACCCAATACACCAAAAGGACGGTTTGAGTTCCAATGGCATTTTTTTTATTGTAGGGGATAAATCTGGTGATTTCTGGTTTGGATCTAGAGAAGCAATCACTCGTTTCGATGGAAAAAACTTTACCAGCTTTTCAGAATAATTTCTTTAAAGTTACTAACGACCCATAAATTATTACGTAGACTAAAGAAATTAAAGCTCGTGTTGAATTAAGAAATCAAAACCACCAACATTAAACTTTAGCTAATTTAATTTTTACTTTTTAATTGTAACTTTTTTACATTCTTTCCGGCACTCTGATTCCTAATAGCCTCATTCCCCTTTGTAAAACTTGTGCAGTTAGTTTTGATAAATGAATTCTTAAGGATTTTTTTTCTTCAGTTTCAGCATTGGCTATGGAATGCTGCGTATAAAAACCGTTGAATGTTTTTGCTAATTCAAATACATAGATCGCCACTTTTGATGGATCATGCTCATTGGCTGCATCTGCCAAAATGGAAGGGAATAATTCCAAGTGTTTGGTGAGCTCTAATTCAAGTGGAAGTAGTGCTTCAGTTATTTGATTTTCTAAAACAGCAACTTCTTGTTTGCGTAAGATGCTTTTAATACGTGCATGAGTATACTGTACAAAGGGTCCCGTAAATCCATGAAAGTCGATGCTCTCTTCCGGATTAAAAATCATTTTCTTCTTTGGATCTACACGAAGTAAAAAGAATTTCAATGCACCTAAACCAATGGTATCATAAAGTT
>CAIJZG010000336.1 GCA_903825065.1 uncultured Bacteroidota bacterium | reverse complement strand
CTTGGGCTAGAAATTGAACTGTATTCTTGGATACTTTCTTTCATACTACGTTCGTAAGAAAGAAACGGTTGTTTAGGCGCACTGAAAAAAGAACTATTTCTGATATTAATCCAAACGGCGGGATTGTCAATATCCTGACATATTTGATCTGACACACTCATCTTTGCCACCAACTTTACTTTTACAAATCGGCCATCTGGTTGTAAGTATTTTTTGTTCATCGGAATGATGATGGTAATTAAAGAATCCATCGTGGATGCAATAATTTTCTGCGTATATACAGGAGCATCTTTCAAACTGATTGTAACAGTAGATGTATTAGGATTCAATACTTGAGAAGGACGAATATACAAGACCAACTTGCTTTGATCCATATCATCATCGGGCTTCACTTTAACGAAATAGGTGATCGAACCACTAATACCAAAGATGGATTGATCTCGATAGCCCATATCTTCAAATGTTCGCTGAATAGTTTGCGACCAAGCACTCGAAAGCACTAGGATGAAAAGGGCAGATAGTAGGATTCTTGTTTTCATATAATTACTGTTTATACTAAGCCAGATTGAATTTTATTTTAAAATAATTACCATATGTATCATTGCTATTATAGCTTAATTCACCACCCATATCTTCTATCATTTTCCTGGAAACAGAAAAACCCATACCTGATTGGCTGGTTGCTGCTTCGTATTGGTTGGGTGAACTTAATCGATTGAAATATTCATTCAATTTGTCAATACCAATGGGCCTCCCTTTATTAATAAATTCTATCACACAATATTCTTCCGATTGTGTGGCATGAATGCTAATAACAGAAGCTTTCTCAGCAAATCGAATGATGTTCGATAATAACTTGAAAAAAATGTGTCTGATAAATATTTTGTCCAGATCAACAAATAATGCGGCAGGCGAAAGGTTTAATTGAAGGCCTATTTGTTTAATACTAGAAGCATCAACTAAACCAACTGCACATTTTTCTAATTCCGGGATGATATCAAAAACTTCATTTTTATAGGCCACTTCACCAGTATCTGCTTCAGCGGAGTCCGATAATTTTTGGGAGAGATAATGTAGCTTCTCATTTCCCATAGTGATATAGCTAAGAATTTCTTTTTGATCAGTAGTAAGGTTGCCAGAGCTGCGATTAATGATATCGATAGAAATCTGATTTGATCCAATAAAATTTTTCAAATCATGAATCATAATATTCAAAGTATTCTGGCGATAATCGTTCAACTGTTTCAGCCTTCTGTTCACTTCTTCAATTACCTGATGCTGATCATTGATTAATTCATTTTGTTCTAATAATCGTTTATTAGATTCTTCAATAATCAGATTTTTTTGAATCTCCCTTTTTACAATCAAATATCGATTATGTGCTATCAGACAAGAAAAGGCGGAAATTAAAAAATATACGCCCCCTCCGTTTTTCACTAAACCTGCATATCCATCTTCCCTTCCCGTAAATGAATAAAGTAGAATCAGAATAACATAAGTGATACCTACTTGCATGATTGAATAAATTGGTTTCCAAAAAACCATAGTATTCAACAAAAGCACCATTACTGACAAGACCATATAATAAGGTAGGGCTTCAGATAAAGGAAGGATGCCACAATTAAAAGCGCCCAATCCCAAATTCAATGCTACTACTAAATTCAAATGAACTAAGTGGTTCCAATTATTTTTGTTCCCAGCCCAGAAAATAATATAAGAAAGTGCAAAGCACGCAATACGTACAAATAGATAATTTAGCCAGTGCGGTTTAGAGAATAGAAGGTCTAACACCCAAAAAAGTGGCAAGGAAAAAAGCAGGGTCCAAACAGCCACATTTGAGTAAAATGTTCCGTTTTTATCCATTTCCTCCTGATACTGCTCGGGCGCAATATTAACATAAGGAATTTTATGATAATTGATCATTTTTTCAAAGGGTCCAACAGGTTCGTCAATATGCAGTGAATTTAACCCCAATAAGACTAAAACAGCCTTATTTTATTCCCACTTTACTGACAATCGACAAGTTGATTTTTTAGGTAAACGTCCAAACCATGTCGAATATTAGAAATTTGTAAAAAAAATAAGAGAAATTCTTCATTATTTAGGACTTATTCTTTGATAATGAGAAAGAATCGCTAGATAAACGGTAGCCAGTTTTAAAAGGATGGTTCTAACTTCGGATAATTGCAAAGTGAGCAAGTAATTAATACAATTTTTTATGGAACCCATACTTTCAATCGAGGGAATTTCAAAATCTTATGGCAACATACAAGCGCTTAAAAATGTAAGCTATGAAGTACCTCAGGGCGCAGTGTTCGGATTACTCGGACCCAATGGTAGCGGTAAAACCACTATGCTGAGTATCATTCTAGATATTTTAAAAGCAAATTCGGGAACATTCAAATGGTTTGGCAATCCCGGCTCTCCTGAAACAAGAAAAAGAATTGGTTCATTATTAGAGACCCCCAATTTCTATCACTACTTATCGGCAGTTGATAATTTAAAAATCACCAGTGCCATTAGTGGCAGAGGAAACGACCAATCAATTGAGGATGTATTGAAAGTTGTGAAGCTTTATGAAAGAAGAAATAGTCGCTTTAGTACCTATAGCTTAGGGATGAAACAAAGACTGGCCATTGGTGCCGCTTTATTAGGCAACCCTGAAGTGCTTTTATTTGATGAACCCACCAATGGATTAGACCCAGTGGGCATTGCAGAAATTCGAGAACTCATTAAGGTACTTGCAAAACAAGGAAAGACCATTATAATGGCAAGTCATTTATTAGATGAGGTAGAAAAAGTATGTACGCATGTGGCCATCATGAAACGGGGAACGTTATTGGCGGCCGGACCTGTAAATGAAGTATTGGCTAATGAAGATATCGTAGAACTTGCTTCAGAGAATTCTTTGAAATTGAAATCGGTTTTGGAAACTTTTCCCGGCTATCTCAGCATTTCAGAAAACGATTCTTTCATTCAATTGCATTTTCCATTTGGCACAGCACCTATGGAAGCCATAAACAAACACTGCTTTGAAAATGGCATTGTTCTAAATCAAATAATACTAAAAAAGAAAAGTCTCGAAAGCAAATTCTTTGAGTTAACGAACGACTAATTACAAAACTCCTTACCATGTTTTCTTTAATAAAAATTGAGTGGTTAAAAATTAAAAAGTATCCTGCGTTCTGGTGGATGCTAGCCATTGTTACACTTACTTATCCTGGTACGAATATGATGTTCTACTACATCTATTCAAAATCAATTAATGGAAAAGAAGTAGCAAACAATGTGGCAAAAATGCTGTTGGGAAATCCTTTTGCTTTTCCCGAAACCTGGCATACAGTTGCCTTCCTTTCTTCTGTCTTTATTATTATTCCTTCCAATTCAAACAATTATTTTTAATTTTGCAAATTTCAAAATTCAAACAATCATATTATCATTTATTTTTAAATTTCATTTT
>CAIJZG010000335.1 GCA_903825065.1 uncultured Bacteroidota bacterium | reverse complement strand
TCTTCCATCTTTGCCACCTAAAAAATTCCAACCATAAATGTCATCTACATATCCATTTCCATCATCATCAATACCATTTCCTGGTATTTCTTTTGGATTTTTCCATAGAATGTCTTTTAAATCTTCATGAGCAGTATCAACGCCAGAATCTAATACAGCTACAATTACTTGTTTCGATTGTCTATTATGTTCTTTCAAAAACTGATAGGCCTTATTCAGGCTGATACCGTAAAAATGATCATCAATTGGATCTAGCAAATGCCAACCCTTCGGAACATCCTGTGAAAAGGCCTTAAATGAGAGTAAATAAATACATAGAAAAGTAAAAACAATCGATAGTCGCTTCATTATTAAGGATTCAGTCCTTACAAATTTGCGAAAACCAAATGATATAGAGTCAAAAACGCCTCAGTTTTATGAAAATGTTAAGTTTGCAGTAACCTAAACTTGGTTTAAGCAAACTTAACCCTTAAAAAAGGGTCTGAACGCCATGTGCAACTTTAAATTCTTGTTGGAGTAGCCATTTTTTTCGCCACATTCCACCTGAATAACCTGTAAGAGATCGATCACTTCCAATTACCCTATGACAGGGAACTATAATTACAATTTTATTTTTTCCATTGGTACTTGCTGCTGCTCTGATTACTTTGGGATCTCCCATTTTTTTGGCAAGATCCATATAGCTAATTGTTTTACCATAAGCTATACCCAGCAATTCGTTCCAAACTCTTTTCTGAAAATCAGTTCCTTCTTGATGTACAGGAATGGTAAAGTTTCTTCGAGTGCCATGAAAATATTCAATGAGTTCTTCTGTACATTGGTGCATTACTTCTGTAATTCCGGGCTCTCCATGTTCCATCTGATCTGATTCGTCTACAAAACTTAACTCACCTATATATTGGTCAGTTCCGCCAATTTTTAAAAGTCCAATCGGACTTTCATAATAGGTAAAATGTAATTCACTCATCAGTTTTCAAAATGTTTACTCAAGTTAATTTAATTAATCCAACAAAGCAGATAGCGCCAACAATTCGGCTTTTTTATACCCGTTCATGGTAGTACCAAAACATTTTGATGTTTCCTTTATCAATAATTGTATAATCTGTTTATGGGATAAAGGTTTAAAGAAGCTTGCCTTTGGTAATTGCCCTATCTTTTCAAAATAGGTTTCAATGTCTTTATGAGAAAAAGCTTGTCCAGAAGTACTATCAATATAAAATTGAATAAATTCTTGGGGATTCCCAATTTGAGTTGCAGGGTCGTAATCTGATTGAAAAAATGCGATAATACATTGTTTAGGAATATTAATAACCCTGGCATTGATGTCTAATTGCTCGCACATTACTTGATAAATAATTCCATTGGTAATTGCATTCCCTTTTTTCGATGAAAGGACTTTATTAATACAAAAGTCTTCAGGACATTCATGGTTGATCTCAACACCCTTTAAATGGAAATATTTGTATAGGATACTTGATAATACATTTGCCTGTTCCAAAGGGGTAAGAAAATTATTTAGTTCCAGCCAAACATTTCTCCGCAGTTTTTCGATGTCTTGCAAAACAGGTGTACTTTGTAAATCGGGAAATTGAAATTTTGCAACCAATAGTGCACCTAATAATAAATCGTTGTAAGCACTATCTCTCCAATCAATGATATCATTTGTAAGGTCGCAATAATGCAACCTATGAATAATCATTTCTATTCTTTCCTGAAGTGCATCGTTCAGGGTTGTTTCCCAAAGATGTTCCAAATTGGGAATAATAGCTTTCCCATAAGCAACAATTTTTTCCGAAACAGTATAATAGACTTCCTCATCTGGATCATCTATCAGCGTAAACAATGCAGTAATCTCTTTGGTATTTTGCATAAGGACCATTTTGAAAATGACAGCAATAGATTTCAACCATTATCTGTGATTAATCTATATCAAACTAAATATTTTTTAACTGAATAACAACAATTTAGTTATTCTATAGGTGTGGAAATTTCGCTCATTTGGCACATAATAATCTCTTCTTTCCATCGTTCGAACAGTTTATTTTTAACAACTATATCAAAACAGAAGGTTTACTTTTGAATATTAATTAGTTTTTTATGGTCGATTTTGCTATACCTAAATTTCCAGTAGTACCCCAATCTCTTCATGCAGAACTGAAAAAAAGGGTGCAAGCCTACTTTGATGAAAGAGGTATACAATCCACAGGAACGCCACGGCTATTTACTAAAGCCATAATTATGGTTATTGCTTTTATTGCTTTATATATTCAATTATTAGTATGGACTCCTGTTTGGTATTTAGGTGTTTTTGAAAGTTTTATATTAGGTGGATTGGTTGCAGCTATAGGGTTTAATGTGATGCATGATGGGAGTCATGGCAGTTTTAGCACCAATAAATGGATCAATAGGGTTGCCGCTTCTTCTATAAGTATGCTAGGTGCCAATCATTTTATGTGGAATATGAAACATAATATGATACACCATAGTTTTACCAATATAGATGGGGTAGATGATGATATAGAAATTGGTATTTTAATGCGGATGGCGCCAACTCAGAAACGTCTTAAAATGCACAAATTTCAACAATATTACTTTTGGTTTTTGTATATGTTACTCTACCTATTTTGGATATTCTTTACAGATTACAAAAAGTATTTTTCTAAAAAGATTGGAAATGTGCCTTTAAAAAAAATGACTTTAGTTGATCATTTTGAATTTTGGGGTGTGAAATTATATCATATAGCTTTCTTTATTGTAATACCAATATATGCTGTTGGATGGTTAGCCTGGTTAGTAGGATTCTGTGTTATGAGTGTTGTTGCTGGCTTTGTTTTAAGTATCGTCTTCCAATTAGCACATACAGTTGAGCAAACTGCATTTCCAATTGCTGATATAGAATCACATAAGCTGCCCGATGAATTTGCGGCCCATCAAATTAAAACGACTGCTAATTTTGCAACAAGAAATAAACTCGTTAGTTGGTTAGTAGGAGGGTTGAATTTTCAAATAGAGCATCATCTATTTCCAAAAGTTTCACACGTTCACTATCCTGCGATCAGCAAAATTGTTCGCAAAATTTGTGCGGAATATCAATTAAAATATATAGAATATCCTACTATGCGAAGAGCTGTTGTAGCACATGTTCGCTTCTTACGTAGTATGGGAAGAGCTTAATCTATTTCTTTTTAATTGCTTTCTTCACTGCTTTTTTTGCAGGTGATTTCTTAGTATTACTAGCAGCTTTTTTAGCTGGGGCTTTTGCTTTTTTAGTAAATGCCCCAGGAACCTGCACTTCAATCATTTTTTTGATCTCTTCTAATTCAACAACCTCAAGATCTTCAGGTAAGAACTTAGTGCCGTCAGCTTTCTTACCCATTTTGAGCATTTTTTTCTGAAATCGAATAAATGCGCCCCAACGGCCATTCTCAATTGAAATCTTTTCCGCAGGCCATTGTCTGATAAAACGATTGGCCTCTTTATCAATCTTCTTTTCAATAAGTTCATTGATATCTTTCTGGCTTAATTCATCAAAGTTGTAAGCTCTTGGAATATTAATATAGAGATCGTTCCATTTTATAAAAGGCCCAAATCGTCCTTTGCCTTTTGTGACAGGTAATTCTTCAAAAAAACCAATCGGTGCATCTGCCAATTGTTTTTCATTGATCAAAAGGATGGCCCTTTCAAGATCCATCGTATGTAGATCTTCACCTTTTGGAATAGAGATAAACTGTTCACCCAATTTAATATAAGGCCCAAATCTGCCAATATTTACTACTAATTCTTGCCCCTCGTATTCACCAATAGTTCTAGGCAAATCAAACAATTGCATGGCTTCTTCCATAGAAATTGTTTCGATGCTTTGAGATTGTTTTAATTTAGCAAAACGTGGTTTTTCTTCTTCATTACTACTATCTCCAATCTGAACCATTGGGCCGTATCTGCCCATTCGTGCAATTACTTTTTTCCCACTTAAAGTATCAATACCTAATTCCCTTTCACCTTTAGCTCGCTCAGCTGTTTCAAGTGTATGTTCGATCGTTGAATGAAATGGTTTGTAAAATCCATCAATCATGTTACTCCAAACTATCTTCCCAGCAGCAATTTCATCGAACTCTTGTTCAATTTTAGCAGTAAAACCAAAATCCATTACTTTGGTAAAGTGTTGTTTTAAAAAGTCGGTTACAACCATCCCTAAATCAGTTGGGAATAATTTTGATTTTTCTGCACCTGTATTTTCTGAAAGAATTTGCTTTTCAATTTCGTTAGAAGGTTTTAAAGTATAAACGGTGCTTTGTCTTTTTATAGCATCTTTATCTCTTTTTTCTACGTAATTACGCTTCATAATTGTGGTAATGGTTGGCGCGTATGTAGATGGTCGGCCGATACCCAATTCTTCTAATTTCTTAACTAATGAAGCTTCCGTATATCTAGCCGAGGCACGAGAAAATTTTTCGCTGGCAGTTAGTTGATTTAAATTTAGTGATTGTTTAATTGCAAGTTGAGGTAACATTCCCTCTGTGTCTTCTTCTTCATCTTCATCTTTTCCTTCCAAATAAACTTTCAAGAAACCATCAAATTTCATCACTTCTCCGGTTGCCTGAAGTGGTTCTTTATTGGTACTTATTTCAATATTGGCTGTTGTTTTTTCAAAAGCTGCATCAGACATCTGACTAGCAATTGTTCTCTTCCAAATCAACTCATAAAGCCTTCTGGTTTCATCATCTGCAATGGTATGATTGTTCATATAAGTTGGACGAATTGCTTCGTGCGCCTCTTGAGCCGATTCATTTTTATTTTTAAATTTCCTAGGCTGATGGTAGTTATTACCAAATGCATGGGTGATTTCATTTTGAATATCTGCCAGGGCTGTATCGCTTAAATTAATACTATCGGTACGCATATAAGTAATCTTACCACTTTCATACAATTTCTGAGCTAATAACATGGTTTTACTAACACTGTAACCCATTTTACGAGATGCTTCTTGTTGTAAAGTTGAAGTAGTAAAAGGGGCAGCAGGTGTTCTCTTCGTTGGTTTTACTTGTATATCTGTAACCGTATAGTTAGCATTTTTACAAGTTTCCAAGAATTTTCTTGCGGCTTCTTCTTGAGCAAATTTTGTAGGGCCTTCAGCCTTAAAGTCCACTTTTTTCCCATTAATATCCAATGCAGAAAATTCAGCTTCAATTTTAAAACTACTTTCTGAAATAAATTGATTGATTTCTCTTTCTCTTTCAACAACCAATCTTACAGCTACACTCTGCACTCTACCAGCACTCAAACTTCTTTGCATCCCTATTTTGCGCCAAAGCACGGGGCTAAGCTCAAATCCCACCAATCTATCTAATACGCGTCGGGCTTGTTGCGCATTAACCAAATTCATATTGATAAGTCTGGGATTGGCTACCGCTTTCTTAATGGCAGGAGCTGTTATTTCATGGAAAACAATTCTTTTCGTAGTTTTTGGATCAAGACCTAACACTTCCGCCAAATGCCAACTAATACTTTCCCCTTCACGGTCCTCATCCGATGCTAACCATACTTCAGTTGATTTTTTTGCCAATTGTCTGAGTTCCTTAACCACTTTTTCCTTGTCATCCGGAACTTTATATCTGGGTAAATAATGGTTATTAACATCAATCCCCATATCGTCTTTTTCAAGATCCCGAATATGACCAAAACAGCTTTTTACTTCAAAATCAGATCCAAGGATCTTTTCGATTGTTTTAGCTTTTGCAGGTGACTCAACGATTAGTAGATTTTTTGCCATATTACTCAAAACCGCCATGGGCGGTGTTTTGATGATTTTTTTACTATATGTTTTTTTCTTCCAACTGCTATCAATAACTCTTTAGAAGTTTCGCTAGTTCGGATGCAATATTAGTTCAAACCTTTAAATTCCAAAAAATATCAATTTAGGCCATCCCTAAAAAAATGGTCAATCGTATTGCTGATTGATGCTTCTTTATAGATTCTGCTATGGCCTAGTCCCTCGGTTATTACAAATTGAATATTCGAACGGTTTTCATTTAAAATTGGAATTACGTCTACAAATGGGCAAATTTTATCATCCTTATCATGTATCCATAATATAGGTGCACTAATATGCTTGATAGCTTGAACCACTGAAATGTTTTCAATTGATTCGTGTGTCATTTCTTTGATAAGTTGTTCAAATGCATTGATCAGTTTCTGATCTGGAGAAAATAGGCTATAAAAATGTTCAATTGCTCTGTCAGTTCTTATGGCAGGGGCAACTAATACTAAACGTCTTCTGGATTGATTCGGAAGCTCTTTAAATGCCAAGGATCCTGCTAAGCCACCTAAGGAATGTCCCATAATACCGTAAAATGGACCAAAACTATCTTCAATTTTTAAAATTGCTTTTTTATAGATAAGCGCATTTATCAGTTTTCCATCACTTAAACCATGAGCGGGGGCGTCAAAAGTGATCACTTCAAAACCTTGTTTTTTAAAAAGACTTACATACTTTTCAAATTTGTAACTATAACTGCTAAAGCCATGTAGAATTAATATTTTATTACCATTGGGTTGAGGAGGTGTAAAACGAAAACCTCTTATGATTATATCTGATACGAATAGTTCCAATTTTTCTGCTTTATGAAAAAGTGGAGGTTCTTTAAGTTTTTTTCTCTGATTTCTTGGTGTACAGAAAAGCTTGTATGCCATTTCTGCAGCCTTTGTTGGCGACACTAGCCCAATTGTATGAATCTTAGTTTTATAATAAGTGATTGCTAACCGCTGAGATAATTTCATTTTCATATAATTCGCAAATATAGTGAGGATAGAAGGACTCCTCAATCAATTATAAACAGTTACAAGAAATTTCGCATTTCGAAGAGTATCTATTCGATTGAACCGATACTTTTGCAGCAAATAGGGATATCATGTATAATATCACAATAGAGTTTGAACAAAAGGGACTAATACCAGTTACCCTTAGTTCAGTTAAAGAAGGAGATAGTTTATTAGAAGTCTGTCTTGACAACGGAATTGAATTGCATCATAATTGCGGAGCAGTTTGTGCTTGTAGTACCTGTCATTTATATATTGACAGAGGGGCAGAGCATATTCAGGAATTAACAGACCGAGAGGAAGATTTCATCGATCGTGCGGTTAATCCTCGTATCAATTCCCGTTTAGGTTGTCAGTGTGTATTAGAAAAAGGAAGTGGGAATATTAAGATAACGATACCAGATCAGTCTCAATTTTTAGGAGAATAATTTCATTTAATTTTACTGAATAGTTACAAGTATGACGCATTTTGAACCTCCCATTCACTGGAATGATCATGAAGATATTGCCATGAAACTGTATGAAAGATTCGGCGACGATTTCACTGAATCAAAAATTTATCGAATCCGTTTTACAGACTTATTAGAATGGATATTGGAAATACCCAGATTTGAAGGAACTAAAGAACAAAGTACAGAAGGCCATTTAGAAATGATTCAAAGTGCTTGGGTTTATGAATGGCGCGATAATCAGAAATAACTTTGTGTTCTTTTTGGCAAAACCTCCTTTACTTGTCTTAATTTCATAATGACTTATGAATATATTAAAACAATTTAATGCTATTTCTTGTTTAGTTTTTGACATGGACGGGGTGTTAACTGATGGCACTCTTTTAGTATTGCCAGATGGAGTAATGGCAAGAAAAATGAATATCAAAGACGGATATGCTTTGCAGTTAGCTGTAAAAAAAGGATATCGTGTTTTGGTAATTTCGGGAGGTAATTCCCCGGAAGTTAAAGACCGTTTATCTAAATTGGGCATTTCTGAAGTATGGATGCAAGTCTCAGATAAAGCTTCGATATTAAAAGAATGGTTATCAAATAATCAGATTCCTTCATCGGAAGTATTGTATATGGGGGATGATATTCCTGATTTGCCGGTAATGCGAATGGTTGGTTTGAAAGCTTGTCCTGCAGATGCTGCTATCGATATTAAAAATTCAGTTGACTATATTTCTATTTATAAAGGTGGAGAAGGTTGTGTAAGGGAGGTTATTGAGAAAGTCATGAAGTTGAGGGGTGATTGGGATTCAGATACTGGTATAAGGGCTCAATAAGATGTTTTAATAATTAATCATTTTTTTTTGAAATTAATCATTGCTTTTTTTCAGCTAATACGATGGCCCAACCTCGTATTCATAGCACTTACACAAATATTATTTGAGTATTGTATTTATGAAAGAGTTTTCACTAATGATATACATACTTATCAATCATTTTATTTACTGATAATTGCATCTGTTTTAATTGCGGCTGCTGGCTATATTATTAATGATTACTTTGATTTAGATATTGATCAGATTAATAAACCGGAAAAAGTGCTTGTTAATTCTGTGATCAATAGGAGATGGGTCATTTTTTGGCATATGTTCCTTAGCTTAATTGGAATTTATTGTACCATGTTTGCATTACATTTTACAGAATTTTGGCATTTGATTTTAGCCAATATGTGTAGTGTTATTTTTCTTTGGATTTATAGTACTTCGCTAAAAAAACAATTATTAATTGGGAATGTACTTATTTCATTAATGACTGCTTGGGTTATCGGGATCTTATATTTTTCAAAGTATCCTTTGAACAACTTCCCGAATTCTAATTACACATCCAATCAAAATATTCGATTCTTTCGTTTGTCAATTCTTTATGCAGGATTTGCTTTTGTAATTTCTTTAATAAGGGAAGTAGTAAAAGACTTAGAAGACATGGAAGGGGATAGAAAATATGGAGGTAGAACCATGCCAATTGTTTGGGGAGTTAATGCTAGTAAAGTATTTATTTCGGTATGGTTAATTGTACTCATTACTACCCTTATTATTCTTCAGCTTTATGTAATTCAGCTTGGATGGTGGCTAAGTATTATCTATTGTATTATCCTAATCATCGTACCTTTGTTTTATGTTTTCAAAAAACTATTTTCTGCAAATACGGCCTCAGATTTTCATCAACTGAGTATCATAATAAAAATGGTAATGTTTACAGGAATACTTTCTATGATTTTTTTTAGGTATTATCATTAACTAGTTTCACATTTTTCTCATGAAAGACTTCATCCTTGCTTCTCAGTCGCCTAGAAGAAAACTTTTATTGGAATGGGCAGAGATGTCTTTTGAAATAATTGTTAAGTCAACCGATGAAATTTTTCCTGAAGGCCTCTCGATTGATGAAATACCTGTGTTTATAGCCAGACAGAAAGCTATTGCAGTGAAAGAGCATATTCAATCTGCCTATCATAAATTATATGCTCGAAAGCCCATTTTAGCCGCAGATACAGTAGTCGTATTGGAAAATGAGATAATCGGTAAACCCAAGGATCGCAAGCATGCTATTGAAATTCTAAGTCGTCTTTCTGGGAAAAAACACCAGGTAATTACTGGTGTAGTGATACTTCATGAGCAAGGCGAAATCGCTTTTTTGGATACTACAGATGTTGAATTCTATCCGCTTACATTAGAACAAATAGAATTTTATGTTGACAAATATCAACCATATGATAAAGCTGGCTCTTACGCTATTCAGGAATGGATTGGTGTTGTGGGAATAAAATCTGTAAAAGGAGATTTTTACAATGTAATGGGCCTGCCAATTAGTAGGGTTGTACAAGCTTTTCAAAACATTTTAGTGTAATTATTTTTTAAATTTTGTCATTATAAAAAAAGGCTACTAATTTTCTTTAGAACTTTTTTTATGAATGAGAATCTTTTACAATTTATTTGGCAAAACCGCTTCTTTAGAACCGGGCCCTATCATTGTACTGATGGTATTTTATTAGAGATCATTAATCCTGGTGTACATAATTTTAATCAAGGGCCAGATTTTTTAAATGCTCGAATTAAACTTGCAAAAACAGAATGGGCAGGTAATATTGAGCTACATGTTCATTCATCTGATTGGTACAAACACCATCACGAAAAAGATCCAAATTTTAAAAATATAATTTTGCATGTTGTTTGGATCGATGATAGGAATATTGTAGATCAATCTGGGCAAACACTACCTACTTTCTGTATTCAACCCTATGTCTCCAATCTTTTATTAAACAAGTATGTTAGTTTAATACAAGATTATCCCTTTGCGAAACCCTGTTATTCTTATTTACCCGCGATGAGCCAATTAAAATGGTTAGCATGGAAAGAACGATTGGTATTAGAAAGATTAGAAAAAAAAACTAAGAAAATTTGTCAGTATTTAAAAGAGGCTAATCAGGATTGGGAAACGATTACCTGGTGGTTATTAGCTTCAAATATGGGACTTAAAGTAAATGAGCATTTATTTGTATCAATGGCGCGATCTGTTCCCATAAGAATATTGGCAAATCATCGAAATCAAATACATCAACTGGAAGCATTATTAATAGGGCAATGTAATTTGCTAAATCAACCATTCGATGAGCAGTATCCCAAAATGCTACAAAAGGAATATCGATATTTGAAAAACAAATATCGTTTAGAAAATATAGTTTCCCAACCTGCTTTTTTAAGAATGCGGCCCGCTTCATTTCCAACAATACGTCTGGCACAATTGGCAAAAATGATTCATGTGAATAATCATTTTTTCGATTATTTTAAAAATGCAGAAAGTATTTCATTGCTACAAAAAAATCTGATGATCTTTCCCAATGATTATTGGCTATACCATTATCGGTTTGATGACATTGGAATATATAAAGAGAAAAAGATGGGAATCTCCATGGTAAATTCCATCTTAATTAACACGGCGATTCCATTATTATTCGCTTATGGCTATATCAAAAAGGAGAGTAGCTTTCAGATAAAGGCTATAAATTGGTTAATGGAACTTGGGGCAGAAAGGAATCGTATTACAAATGAATGGAATTCTTATAAAGTTTTTAATAAAACATCTTTTGATTCACAGGCTTTAATAGAACTGAATCAAAGTTATTGCAAAGAGAAACATTGTCTTAATTGTGCAGTAGGAGTTTCAATACTTGGAAATCAATAGATGTTTAAGCACTTCAAATATTTCATCGAAGTGCCGATTATTCTTTACCAATTAAAAGCCATATCTAATTCAATATCAGGGTGCAGGCTTCTTTCTACTGGGCAGGTTCTAGCTGTTCTTTCTAATATTTCTTTTTGCTTATCGTCTAAATTCAAGTTTGCCGGAAAAAAAATATGGGCAATTAATTTACCAATTCTGCGAGGATCTGAAACCATAATTTTTGTAACTTCTACTCTTGTGCCATCAAGAACAATATTCATCGTATTTGCTTTAATGGCCATTGTTGTAATCATACAAGTTCCAAGAGCCGTTGCCATTAAATCAGTAGGAGAAAAACGTTCACCCTTACCCTGATTATCACTGGGTGCATCGGTTTCTATTTCAGTAGAACTTTGTAAATGGGTGGCGCTTGTTCTTAGTCCACCTTTATAAATAATTTGTGAAGTCATTGCATCATTTTTGCCCTAAATTTACTGTATCAAATCATAAGAAGTGAAGCAAACCTTTTTAATTTTATCATTTTTTTGTACGCTAGTAATTTCTGCGCAACAAAATCAACCAAGTTCTGCTGCCCAAGATAAAGCCCAGAAAAAGGCCGAAAAGCGGGAACGTATTAATTTACTTATTAAACAGGAAGAAGAGGGTGCTTTGATTTTTCAAAAGCAATCGGCATTTGGATTTAAATTCAATACGGATGGTTGGGGCCTCTTTTTTGAAAAGGGTAAATATAAAACTATAACCAAAACCAATTTATGGTGGTTAGAAATTGGAGAACGAAAGGATAAAAAAGAAGAAAAAGTACCTACTCTTAGTACTTCTCAGGGTTTTGTAGTTTTTTCCAGCTATATTTTCGGGAAGCAAAATAACTTTTATTATGCAAAGCTTGGATTTGGTCAACAAAAGCTAATTGGTGGGAAAGGAAATAAAAATGGTGTAGCTGTATCCGCTATTTATGGAGGTGGGTTTTCTGCAGGTTTATTGAAACCTTATTATATCCAAGTTGAAAACCCTTATGGCAGTGGGAATATCCAAGATATAAAGTACAATAATAATGACAGCATTTTTTTAGATCCTACCCTAATACAAGGACATTCTAGTTTGGGCAAAGGTTTCAATGAAATTCAATTTGTTCCAGGTGTATATGCGAGAACATCCCTACGCTTCGATTATGGGAGGTATAATGAATTGATAAGTGCCCTTGAAGTAGGATTAAATTCTGAGTACTATACGAAGACGATGCCAATCATGGTAATGGGTGATCCTAAGAAATTCTTCTTAAATGCCTATGTTTCTATCTTATTTGGTAAACGAAAATGATTTTTTTTTGTTCTATTTGCACAATGTTGTCGAAAACTGCTGATTTGCTGATTTTATAATAAGCAGTATTTTTTCATTTTAAACTGAACAAGGATTAGAGGCATGCAAGAACTTCCGGTTATACCAGCAAATAATAATACTACCACTAGAATACAAAAACCAAATTGGTTACGTGTTAAATTACCGATTGGGGAGAGCTATAAACATGTTCGTGGATTAGTAGATGATCATAAATTACACACCATTTGTGAAAGTGGGAACTGTCCCAATATGGGTGAATGTTGGGGAGAGGGAACTGCAACTTTTATGATACTTGGTAATATCTGTACCCGATCCTGTGGATTTTGTGCTGTTGCAACCGGAAGGCCAGATGCCGTTGATTGGGACGAACCACAAAGAGTAGCAGAGGCAATTCATTTAATGAAAGTTAAACATGCCGTATTAACGAGTGTTGATCGAGATGAATTAAAAGATGGTGGTTCTATTATTTGGTATAATACAATTAAAGCAGTCAAATCTTTGAATCCTGCCACTACACTTGAAACCTTGATTCCAGATTTTAGAGGGATTACTGATCAAATACAAAGAATCATTGATGCTGCTCCTGATGTAGTAAGTCATAATTTGGAAACTGTTGAGCGAATTACCCGCCAGGTTCGAATCCAGGCCAAATATCATCGCAGTTTAGAAGTACTTAAAACCTTAAAACAAGGAGGCATGCGTACTAAAACTGGTATTATGTTAGGTTTGGGCGAAACTAAAGAAGAAGTTATCCAAAGTATGAAAGATTTAGTGGCTGTCGGAACAGATGTTTTAACGCTTGGTCAATATTTACAACCCACTAAAAAGCATTTGCCTGTTCAACGATTTGTTCACCCTGATGAGTTTGCTGAATTACGAGAAATTGGCTATAGCATAGGTTTTGACTATGTAGAAAGTGGCCCGCTTGTTAGATCATCTTATCATAGCGAAAAGCATGTGTTCAAAGGAATTGGTAGAGCAAAATGGGAGGCTGAAAAACAATCTTAGTTTTAAGGATTTTATTGGTGATTATTCATACCCCATCTAAATGAACTAATATCTATTCCTGCTAAATCTAAAGCCCTATCTACTACAGTGGATGCAGCGGCTTCAATGGTTTGAGGTTGACTATAAAAAGAAGGACTACATGGGCAAATGATACCACCGGCAAGAGTAACTGTTTCCATATTTTTGATATGAATTAAATTATAAGGAGTTTCTCTTACCATTAAGATTAAATTTCTTCTTTCTTTTAATAACACATCAGCAGCTCTAGTAATTAAATCATCACTTACCCCTGTTGCAATTCTTCCTAAAGTTCCCATGCTACAAGGAACTACGAACATACAATTATATTTTGCAGAACCTGAAGCAAAGGGTGCATTGAAATTATGTTTTTCAAAAAAACGAAAAGGCAGATTAAGATAGGCTTTATTGCCCATTTCGGTTTCCCATACAGTCTTTGCATTTTGGCTCATCACGATGGAAACATCTTCTATTTGTTGGGAAGCTTGCTGTAATTTATCAAGTAAAATTTTTGCATAAACCGATCCACTTGCTCCTGTGATAGCCACTACAATCTTATGTTTCATAATTCGGTTTTAAATAAAACAAAAATAGGATGTAAAAGTTTAGAATGGATATCAAAAAAAAGTCCCCGCTTAGCAGGGACTGATATTTTAAAAACCAATTATTATAGAGCCTTATACATTAACTCATAATATTCATGAGCCATTCTATTGCTATCAAACTGCCAACGTACATCCATCATTCCGTTTTTCATAATCTGTCTCCAAGTATCCGGTTGTTCGTAATAAAGAGGTAGTATTTGTTGATTTAAAATTTCATACATTTTAGTTAAATCATAATCATCCTGTTCTTGAACAGACATATTTTCATAATCTGCTTTAGGTACAACAAATCCGTTATTGCCATGGTTAATGAATTCTGGAATCCATCCATCATCTGTAGAAAAATTCACAGATCCGTTCATAGAAGCAGTCATACCACTTGTTCCTGAAGCTTCGCGAGGTACACGCGGATTGTTTAACCAAAGGTCAGAGGCCTGTTTCAGCCTTTTGCTCAAACTAAGTTCATAGCCAATGAGTACAGATACATTTTTATATTTTTTACTTATTTGAACCAAGTTATTAAACTGAGTGATAGCCGGATAATCTAATGGGTATGGTTTCCCAGCCCAAATAATTTGAACAGGATACTTCGTATTTGCAAGTAGGTTTTCAAACTTTTCTTCATCCCAGCTCAACATATCCGCACGTTTATAACCTGCAAAACGACGCGCCCAAACAATTGTAAATACATTCGGATTAAATAATTTTCCAGTTTGATCAGCTACAATTTCAAAAGCTCTTTTCTTTAAGTATTTTTTTCTATCATCAAAACTAAAATCATTCTTTTCTTCCAATGAGCGATACAATTGCTTATCAGCCCAATAATGCCAGTTCTGTGCATTGGTGATACTGATAATTGGACAAATACCTTCATAATGAGACCACATTTCTCTACTTACAACACCATGTAATGCAGATACTCCATTTGCTTTTCTAGCAAATCTAAGAGCAACTAAGGAGTGATTAAATTGATCGTCCTTAAGACCTGTTATTCTTCGAACCTCATCCAAACTGAGTCCACAGAAATAACTCATTTTCTGGCACAGATAAATATCGTGTTTTTCATTTCCCGCTTCTTCAGGAGTATGTGTTGTAAATACTAAATGTTCTTTTACTTTTTCTAAGCTTTTGAATTTATTTAAAAGATAGAAAGCGGCCGAAATACCATGTGCTTCGTTCAAATGATATACTTCTGGATTGAATCCTAACTCATCAATTAATTTTGCCCCACCAATTCCTAATAATATAAACTGGGCAACTTTTGTAGCCACATTCGCATCATATAAACGATGAGTGATGGTTTGAGAAACATAATCATTTTCAGGTAGGTCTGTGCTCAAAAGGAAAAGTGGGGCACTTTTGAAAGTTTCTGGATTTAGATAATATGCTTTTACCCAAACTGGATGATCATGAATTAGTATCTGAAACTTTATGTCGGTTTCTTCCAGGTAGCTGTGGATTTTTTCCATGAAAGTAACCTGCAATGTTTGATCCTGATTTCTGGCCTGATCATAATATCCGTATTTCCATAAAATACCGATTCCAACCATATTCTGGCGTAATTCGTAAGCACTACGTAAATGTGATCCCGCTAAAAATCCTAATCCACCACTATATATTTTTAATGGTTGGTGAATGGCAAACTCCATTGAAAAGTAAGCTGCTTTTTTTGCATATTGTTCATCTACAGAATAAGGTACCTGAAAGCTTCTAAAATTCATAAATTCTTATTTCGTTATCATTTAATCGTCCGCAAGTTAAGCGTTTTATGCAAAATGTAAAATTTACACATTAATTCATATTTTTTTCTTTAAAAAAATACCTACACAGAAATAAGTGAATTAATTACTTCGAGGATCTTTTTTTACGGGTGAATTGGTCATCAAAAAAACATTTTATACCACGATGATTACCACATGAACCAGTTTCTTTAACACTGATTTGTTCATCTTCAAAAATAAAATCAATTACACAGGGGTCGCCATTGAATGTATAAATGCCATGTGTTGCATCTTTCATTTTAAATTCACCCTTCAGTTCACCAATGCATGAGGCTTCATTTTTTTCAAAATGCAAGAAGAATGTATAAGTGGACGTATTTTTGCCGTCTCTTATTGAGATGAAATTTCTTTTGTCTTGTGCATAATCTGCACTGAATTTGTTCTTATGGGGTAAAGTGTCTATAGGGTTTATTATGGCAGATTTAGATGGACTTTCGTTAGAATCATTAATAACAATCATAAAACCAACCCCAGCAGTATATACCCAACCTGACCTTGAGAATTGGACGATATTTTCTTTGCCGGTTTTTTCCTGACTAAGTAGAAAGGTAGGTTCTTTGTTTATACTAAGAGAATGTACATAATCATCTTCTGTTGAATTGTCTAGTAAAAACTTAGCGGCTAAAAAATGATTTGATTTAGCATCTAGTACAAATACAACCATTTCAACTTTGTGTTTCAAAACAACGTTAACCAAAAGGTAAGTCTCCTTCTCTTTTATTATTTTCCCAACAGGGTAGAAGTAGGGACTTTTTTCTTTACCTATATATTTAACCGTAACTGAATCAGGAATAAATTGATTAATGGCTTTTAATCCAATTCTATTAGAGTCGGCAATATTTGTAAAGTTGCTATCTGCAATTATGTAATTACCTGAAATTACAGGAAAAATGGAAAGGAAATCTTTGGCTTTTAATGGAGATGCCCCAGTTAAATCTATTTTTTGTTCACCACAGGCAAAAAGGGCTATTAAAAAAACATAGAACAATTTCTTTGGCATGATTCGATTATTTATATAAAAATAAGTTTTTCAGACAATCTACTCGAACTATAACATTTATTAGTTAGTTAATTTATTTAGATTTGTCTAAAAATAATTTTAGATAGCATGAATTTAACAGTTGCCGAAGAGAATTATATTAAAGCTATTTTTCATTTACAGCAGGCAGAAGGAAATGTGAGTACGAATCAATTAGCTGCTTCTTTACACACAAAACCTGCCTCTGTAACTGATATGCTTAAAAAGCTTACCAATAAAAATTTACTAAATTATAAGCCCTATCAAGGGGTTCGTTTAAGTAAGGAAGGAAAAAAGCAGGCATTAATGATTGTTCGTAGGCATCGTTTATGGGAGTTTTTTTTAGTAGACAAATTACAATTTGGTTGGGATGAAGTGCATGAAGTAGCAGAAGAATTAGAACATGTTAGTAGTAAAAAGTTAGTAGAAAAGTTAGATTCTTTTTTAGGTCATCCTAAATTTGATCCTCATGGTGATCCAATACCAGATGTTCATGGGAACATGGTGGCTATCCGCCAATTCAATTTAATTGATATTCAACCTGGCACATTGGTAGAAGTTTGCAGTGTGGGTAGTCAATCTGCAGAATTGCTTGAATTACTCCGTCATAAGAATATAGGAATTAGTACCGAAATGCTGATTATGAAGAAGTTTGATTTCGATCATTCAGTGGAAATAAAAATTAAAAACAGTCAACATATAAATATTAGCCAGCAATTGGCGCAGGCTTTATTTGTAAAATTAGTTTGATATGAATTCACCTTTACAGAATCAAAATTCACTCAGTGAAGTGCACGAATCCGTGGATATGAGTCATAGTACCAAGGGCTGGAGAAGGTTATTGGCTTATATGGGGCCCGCTTATCTAGTAAGTGTAGGATATATGGACCCAGGTAATTGGGCTACTGATTTACAAGGAGGCGCGCAGTTTGGATACAGTTTAATTTGGGTTTTATTAATGAGCAACTTAATGGCTTTATTATTACAAAGTCTGAGTGCCAGATTAGGAATTGTTAGAAGAAGAGATTTAGCGCAGGCAAATAGAGAAGTGTATCCTCCTGTAGTAAATTTTTGTTTGTATGTATTTGCAGAAATTGCGATTGCAGCTTGTGATTTAGCAGAGGTTTTAGGAATGGCATTGGGTATTTATTTATTAACCGGACTTCCTCTTATTTGGGGAGTTTGCTTTACTGTATTAGACACCCTATTGTTGTTATGGTTACAAAATTTTGGAATCCGAAAATTAGAAGCCTTTATCTTATCGCTGGTTGCGGTGATTGGAATTTCTTTTTTTGCGGAATTATTTTTTGCTAAACCTGATATACATCAAATAGCTGCTGGATTTATTCCAGGAATATTGAATAAAAATGCACTTTATATTGCCGTTGGAATCATTGGAGCCACTGTGATGCCACATAATTTATATCTACATTCTGCATTAGTACAAACTCGGAAAATAAAGTCTGATAAAGAGGGCATAAAAAATGCATTGCGTTTCAATATGATTGATAGCACTATTGCATTAAATGCAGCGTTTTTTGTAAATGCCGCAATATTAATATTAGCAGCCTCAGTATTTTTCAGCTCTGGTAATACACAGGTTGCTAAAATAGAAGATGCACATAAATTATTAGCTCCTTTATTAGGAAGTAAATTGGCGCCAGTACTTTTTGCAATTGCATTAATTGCTGCTGGTCAAAGTAGTACCATAACTGGAACTCTTGCAGGCCAGATTGTTATGGAAGGTTATCTGCAATTAAGGATTAACCCTCTGTTAAGGAGATTTATTACTCGGATTATAGCAATTACACCTGCCATTATCACGATACTCATTTATGGCAATGAAAAAATAGATGCATTACTTGTCTTAAGTCAGGTAATATTAAGCATACAATTAGGTTTTGCTGTAATTCCATTAATCCATTTTGTGAGTGATAAAGCTACCATGGGTGAGTTTGCTATTAAAAATAGAACCAAGATAGCTGCATGGCTAGTGGCTGGGATTTTGGTATTTCTAAATGTGAAAATGGTATTAGATCAATCAATTGATTTTTTTAATCAGCCTGGAAATATAGTTTGGAAAATTTTAATTCTTTTGGGTGCAGCCATTTTTATTTGGCTTTTTATCATGATGACTTTTCTTCCCATTTTCAAGAAAAGAAAATTGCGTGATATAGCCCGAATGCATAATGATATTCCCATTTTACAAAATTTAGCAGTAAATGCAAATCGCGTAATTGCCATTTCGCTAGACTTCTCAAAGGCAGATGAAAAATTGATTGCTTATGCCATTGCTCAGGGGCAATCTGATGTTCGTTATATTTTGATTCATATTGTAGAAAGCCCTTCAGCCAAATATTTTGGTGAGGCTAGTGATGATTATGAAACCAGAAAGGACATGGAAAGATTGGAAGCATTAAGCAGTCAATTAATACATGCGGGTTACAAAGTAGAATTTGTATTAGGATATAGAAACCGGGTGGCTGAAATAGTTAGGATTGTGAAGATGAAAGAGGCAGATATGTTAGTAATGGGAGCGCATCGGCATAGAGGAATAAAAGACTATATTTTTGGAGAAACCATTGAAAGTGTTAGGCACCAATTAGAGATTCCTGTACTAATTGTGAATGTGTAATTACCCGAAATATGTTACCTTGTGGCCTCTAAAATAAACAGATCAGCTATGTCTCAGAAAATTAAAGTACTTAATCCAGTGGTTGAGCTGGATGGTGATGAAATGACAAGAATTATTTGGAAGTTCATTAAAGACAAATTAATTCTTCCTTACCTAGATGTTGAAATTAAATATTATGATCTTGGGATGGAGTATCGTGACGAAACGAACGATCAAGTAACTGTTGATGCCGCAAATGCCATCAAACAGTACGGCGTTGGTATCAAATGTGCCACAATCACACCAGACGAAGCAAGGGTTAAAGAGTTTAATCTAAAACAAATGTGGAAAAGTCCGAACGGCACTATCCGTAATATATTAGATGGAACTGTATTTCGTGAACCTATCGTTTGTGCAAATGTTCCGCGTTTAGTTCCTAACTGGACTGCTCCTATATGTATTGGTCGTCATGCATTTGGTGATCAATATCGTGCAACTGATTTTGTAACAAAAGGGAAAGGTAAATTAACCATTAAGTTTGAAGGCGAAGATGGTAATACACAAGAGTTTGAAGTTTTTAATTTCAAAGGAGATGGTGTTGCACTCGCTATGTATAATACCGATGAAAGTATCTATGGTTTTGCAAGAGCATGTTTTAATCAAGCTTTGACCAAAAAATGGCCATTGTATTTATCTACCAAAAACACCATTTTGAAAAAATATGATGGTCGTTTTAAAGATATTTTTGAAGAAGTTTATCAAAACGAATTCAAAGTGGCATTTGATACAGCTGGTATTGTATATGAACACCGCTTAATAGATGATATGGTGGCGAGCGCTTTAAAATGGAATGGTAATTTTGTTTGGGCATGTAAAAACTATGATGGGGATGTTCAAAGTGATACTGTAGCGCAGGGTTTTGGTTCTTTAGGTTTGATGACATCAGTTTTAATTACTCCTGATGGAAAAACAATGGAAGCAGAAGCGGCTCATGGAACAGTTACTCGTCACTATCGTGAACATCAAAAAGGCAGACCAACATCTACAAATCCAATTGCATCAATATTTGCATGGACAAGAGGTTTGGAATTCCGCGGCAAATTAGATAATAACCAAGAACTCATTAATTTTTGTCAAGCACTTGAACAAGTTTGTGTAGAAACTGTAGAGAGTGGTAAGATGACAAAAGATCTTGCACTTTGTATCTATGGTAGCAAAATGAATCATGGAGAACATTATTTGTATACCGAAGAGTTCTTAGATGCGTTAGATCAGAATCTGAAAGTGAAACTAGGAAAATAGAATTCAAAATTCAAAACATAAAAGCCCCTGATGATTCAGGGGCTTTTATGTTTTGAACTTAATGTTTAAATACTCCAAACTTTATAATTTTGACTTTGAAAATTATTTAAACGCTTCATCTATCACTTTACCCACCGACCCACTTGGCATTTGGATATTTAATAATGCAGCAATAGTAGGAGCGATATCGGTCATATAATTTTCTTTATTGGTACTACCTTTTTTAATTCCCCAACCATAAAATAACAATGGAATATGTGCATCATAAGGCGCCCAAAGTCCATGTGTTGTTCCTGTACTACCACCCTCAATATAGCCGGGTTTCAGTATAATTTGAATATCTCCACATCGATTTGGATAATAACCGTTTGCAAACATTTCCCTTTGAGTTTTATTTAAAGTGCTGGTTAATATTTTACTTGTTTCAACAGCATTGGCAACAGCTTCTTTTTTTAATAAGCCTGTTATGATTAATTTTTTAATAGCATCAATATCCGCTTTGGCAGAATCAATTTTTGCATGATTCAATGTTACTTGATAATTGAAAAAATTCTCAATGGCAGTTGTTACTCCAAATTTTTCTTTGATTTGATCATTCAATTCTTTACGCGAAGAGTTATCATCAAATAAGCCACCAGGTAATTTATGTTCTTTCATAAATCCCGGAATATGTGCTACTGCATGATCTGCAGTTAGGAAAACAGTATACTGGTTTTTACCAACTGTGGCATCCAGGAATGATAATAATTTACCTAATTCTGCATCTAATCTTATATAGTCATCTACCATTTCCCAAGAATTCGGACCATAGGAATGTCCAATATAATCTGGGGATGAAAAACTAACAGCCAAAAAATCGGTAACATCGGCTTTCCCCATTTTTTCATTGATGATTGCGGCTTTAGCCATTTCAACTGTTAGGCTATTGCCATAAGGTGTTGTTGAAATTTTTCCATAATCTTTTCCTTTGAACTTTGAAAGATCATAAGGAAATGAGTTCATATCTTTCCCTAAAGGAGTTGCTTCATAAGCTTTAATATCTTCTGTGGCAAAGTTGGTATAGATAGATTTATTTAAAATGGTATTCCATCCTATCTGATAAAACGAATCTACTAATTTGCGTTTATTAAACTGATTAACCCATGCTGGTAATTCAGTCATATAATAAGTACTGGTTATAAAATCTCCTGTCTTGCTATCATACCAATAAGCAGCATTAGCAGAGTGTCCGGCTGGTAATATGGAACCTCTGTCTTTAATGGCAATACCGATAACTTTACTTTTAAAGTTAGTTGCTAATCTTAATTCATCGCAAACAGTTGTTGTGAGCATGTTTTTTGGACTCATCTGACCAGCATCTGTTGCAGATCCCACGCTATTTACTGTTTTATCTTCGCTACAATACACATTCCGCATTAATTGATTATCCCACCAATTGTTTCCGGTAATTCCGTGTATTGCAGGAACAGATCCTGTATATACACATGTGTGCCCGCATGCTGTAACAGTAGGTGCATATGGGATTAAAGTATTATTACTGGTAAATCCTTCCCCCATCATTCTTTTAAATCCTCCCGTTGGAGAAAATAATGAATTGAAACGATATAAATAATCCCAACGCATTTGATCAATGACAATGCCAACAACTAGTTTAGGCCTTTGTATTGCAGGAGATTTTGTCTGGGCCTTAACACAAACTAAAAGCATTAAAAATGTCAATATGCTAAATATTTTTTTCATTCATGATATTTAAGTTTGTAAAAATAGTGGATAGGCTGCTTATTTAGTTTAAATACTAGGTTAATAAGTTGTGTTTAATAAATGGCTTTGCCCTTAAGCACTAAAAGTTTATTTTTGCGCCCTAATCAATTAAGAAATTGTGTTATTATGGCAGATATATTTGAAAAACTAGTTAAGAATTACGGTCCATTAGGTCAGCACCGTGAAAGAGCGCATGGGTATTTTGCTTTTCCTAAATTAGAAGGGGAAATTGGAAGTCGTATGAAATTTCGCGGAAAAGAAATGATTGTATGGAGTTTAAATAATTATTTAGGTCTAGCCAATCATCCTGAAGTACGCAAAACTGATGGAGAAGCTTCAGTAAAATATGGTCTTGCTACTCCAATGGGAGCAAGAATGATGAGTGGTAATAGTAATTATCATGAGGAACTTGAAGCAAAACTAGCTTCTTTTGAAAATAAAGAAGACGCCATTTTGATGAATTTTGGCTATCAAGGAATTATGAGTGCCATTGATGCAATCTGCGGCAGACATGATGTAATTGTTTATGATGCAGAATCTCATGCCTGTATTATCGATGGTTTGCGTTTACATACTGGTCATCGTTATGTTTACAAACACAATGACATTGCTGATTTCGAAAAGCAAATGGAAAGAGCTACTACACTTATCGAAAAACAACCTGCTGGTGGAATTTTAGTAATTACAGAAGGGGTTTTTGGGATGGCGGGTGATCAAGGAAAGTTGAAAGAAATTGCAGCATTAAAAAGTAAATATAATTTTCGGTTACTAGTTGATGATGCGCATGGATTTGGAACACTTGGCAAAACTGGAGCTGGTGCAGGTGAAGAACAAGGTTGTCAGGATGATAT
>CAIJZG010000334.1 GCA_903825065.1 uncultured Bacteroidota bacterium | reverse complement strand
TAATTAGTTCAATTGTAAGTTGTGTAAGCAGTAAGAATCAAACAGCTGAAATAAAGGAATTAATTGAAAGAGAATGCACCACTTGGAGAAGTGGAGATGGGATAGCTCATGCAAATTGCTGGCATATCCAACCTTATACGAGGGTTTTGGTATCAACCAAAGAAGGTAAAACAATTGATGTGCCACCCTCAAATATGGTGCAAACAGCACCACAATTCTTAGGCAATGGTGGTACTTATGCAAATAGTAATTACAAAATAAGTGTTAAGGGAAAGTCTGCTTGGGCAAGTCACGACGAGGTATCTACATCTAAGGATGGAATTTCTACCTATTCTTATGAAATGAAGATGCTAGAAAAGATCAATAATGAGTGGAAACTTGTGGGAATATCAATCCACATTTATAAATAATCAAATCAACATATCTGGCTATCTGATTTTTAAAATAGCCAGATATTCTATTACAAAATCAATCTTTAAGAGGCTTTACCATAATATTTTTAAAATACACAATACTTTTAGGATCATGCCCTTGAAGTGCAAAAGTGCCGTTCGAAATAACGCGTAAAGAATCTTCCCCTCTTTGTGATTTTACATTTTCAGGTTCTGTATAATCCACGACTGTTTTTTCATTCAATTTTATAATAACTCTTTTACCTTCAACTTTGATATATTCAGTAAACCATTCATTATCTTTTATATACTGTTCTTTCACGTCCATAATTCCATAAAGGCTTCCTGTTCTTCTCCAATCTGTATGCGAATTATTTACCTGTACTTCATATCCTCTTTCCGGCCAACTAGCTTGCTGAAATTGAGTATGAAAATAAATACCTGAATTTGCACCTGGCATAGTTTTCACATCTGCTTTAAATTCGAAATTCTTAAAACTATGTTCGTGCATATCCCCTACATAAAAAAGATGGGCAGTTTTTCCATGAACAATAATCATTCCGCTATCTACTGAAAATGTAGCTGCATTCTCCCCCACTTTCCAACCATTTAAAGATTTGCCATCAAACAAACTAACCCAACCTTTCTTAACCATTGCATTTTTGGGGCTAAATGCCATGACGCATAATAGGCTAAGAGTACAAATGAGCATTTTTTTCATAAAAATAAATTTGAGCTTACGATTATTGTTTGTGTTCTTTTTTATAATGTTCTAACAATTCATCGCCCCCAAAATCATGCTTCAGGTCGCGAATCACAGAATGGACATGGTTGGCATTGTTTTGTGTATTATCATATTCAATCAACACAGTTGGGCCTTGAATACGATAATAAGTTCCGTTACCCATCATTGATTTACTATCGCCTGCCCATGCAAACCAAAGTTTATCAAGACCATTTGCCTGAATATCTTTCAACATGTCTTCGGCAAAGAGCTTTGTGTAACGATGAACATATAAACTGATTAATTTCAACATCAATTGTTTCTGTTCAATTGAAAGTTCCGCATAACAAATACCTTGGGGATTATCAAGCATTAATTTTCTTTTATCAAAACTGATAATATCTTTAAAAGCAATAGTGTCGATAATTGTTTTCTTTAATTGTTTTTCATTTAAAGAACGCAATAAATTAAATCCGAAATCAGTTTCTTCTTTCAATACTTGAGTACCTTTTTTTATACCACTTAAAACAATTCCAGGATTTGAACCAAGAAATCCCGGGGTTCCAGAAGTAAGTGATTTATTCAAAAAAGAAAAATTGAATGAAATATGATGGCCTTCAAAACGCCAGCCCCATATTGTTTTATCAGAAGGAATCCCGAATATAGTTATATGATAATTTCCAGTATCTCTAAAATGGTCTTCTGGTTTTCGCATCTCAAGTACTTTCAATACCTGATCCAATTGCATAATGTCTTTAGTTTTTTTAAAGGTTTCTTCACTTAAACAAGTTTCTAATAAATCAAAAGCTGCCTTCTTTTGATTTTCATTCATTTCATTAAATGTGATCCCTTTTCGCTCAATTGGTACAAAATGATAATTGTAACGTTCATCATTATCAAAAGGAAATAAAGTTTCCTTTTTTTGTTCATCATTTAAAAGTATCATGAAATTATTTGCGGCTGTTACAGATTTCTGAGCGGTTATTTTAACTGAAAGCAGCAAAATACTTAAGACTAGGAACAAAGTATATTTCATATATGAGGTTTGCAGTTATAAGATAAGTAAAAGCTTGTAAAGGCACTCTTTAAAATTCTAAAATTATTATTAATCCATACAACAACTTGCTTCCAAGCAATCGGAGTTATTGAACTCCTTTTACTTTCATCTGTAAAATATAAACAGATTTCGAGGCAGTGATGAATAACTGATTCTTCTGACTTCCCCCAAATGTAATATTGCCTGTCCATTCTTCAGGTACTTCTATATGTTCAATCCATTCCCCTTTTTTATTATAGACTGTAACACCCTTTCCTGTTAAATATATATTACCCTGTTCGTCAATAGTCATCCCATCAGATCCTAAAGGAGCAAATAATTTTTGATCAATGAGTTTCCCATCATCAACTATATGATAGCGATAGGTTTTATTAGCCCCTATATCAGCAATATAGAGATATTTTCCATCAGGTGTTCCAATGATTCCGTTGGGTTGTACAAGGTTATCAGCCACTATGATGGGCAATTTATTTTTTTTAAAATAATACACTTTTTGTCCTGCTATTTCAGGAGATTTTCTCACCCAATAATCTCTTTGATAATACGGGTCTGTAAAATAAATTCCATTAGTAGGGCTAATCCATAAATCATTAGGTCCATTAAAATGAAGGCCTTTAAAATTATCAAGAATTACTGCTACTTTCCCATTTGGTGTAATCTGCCATATTTGATTATGCTCATCGGCACAAGTAATCAAATTGCCCTGCTTATCAAAATACATTCCATTAGAACGCCCTGCATTTTTTAAATACAAAGAAAGCTTTCCTTCAATATCGTACTTCCAAATGGTATTGTTTGGCTGATCAGTAAAAAACACATTCCCAATTTTGTCAACAGCTGGGCCTTCTGCAAAACCAAATTTGTTAGATATTAGTTGCAGAATTGCCCCATCCGCTATTATCTTGCTTTTTTTATTAGTACTTTGACTAAAAGAATTTACAATAGCCTGTCCTTTTATTTTGGGCAAGATTAGATGGGTCAGCAAAAGAAAAAAAATGAACGACTTTCTCATATGAATACTTAAGTTATAAATAATATCTTCAATTAACAAGAATGCTATTTATGAAAAAGATTATCCTGTTTTCGATAATACTCATTTTACAATTCTCTTTTACCAAAAAGGAAATCACCTGGGTGGCTATCGGAGATTCTATCACTTATTTAAATGATCATCCAGATGAAACTGGAAATAGGATTACAAAAGGATATATGACCAGAGTTGTAGAGAGACTTCCTAATATTCATTATTTTAATAAAGGGTATAATGGTTGGACTGCCGTGCAAATAGCTTCAGATATAGAGAAATTAGGAATTCAGAAAGCAGATGTCTATTCAATTTTTTTGGGGACTAATGATTGGTGGGGCTCAAAACCACTTGGTAGTTTTGCAGATTATGCTAACAATGCTGGCAGTTCCACAGTTTTTGGAGCATTTAGAATAATCATTAATAAATTGCACAACCTAAATGAAAAAGCCACTATTGTTTTAATTACACCAATGCAAAGAGTCGATTTCGTATATATAAATGATTATAGAAATAATGCACATGGTTCATATAAAGCAAAAAATGGACAACAATTAGAAAACTTTGCTAATGCAATTATTAGCATTGCCAATCATGAACATTTTGAAGTGCTGGATCTTTTTCACAAAAAGGGAATGGACTATTCTCACCTTGTTAGATTCAAAAGAATGAAAGATTCTACCACAGGAGAATATAAAAATATTCCTTATCCTAATTTCATAGATATGCCTTTTAATCCTGCAATTGATGAGTATCCTTATCCTAAAGAATCAATTGATATTACTTACGATGGTTTGCATCCTTCAGATAAAGGGTATGAAATGATTGCAGAATCATTAATTAAGGTCTTCAAAAAAGTGAATTAATTCAAAGAAATATTTCAAGATAGTACTTGACTAAAAATCTACACCATATTGATCCACTAAATAAATAAAGGCAGCAATATTTACAGCACCTAAATGTAATTCTCGTTTGTTTACATTTTCAAAAACATCGGTTTTTGCATGATGTAAATCAAAATATCGCTGACTATCTACCAGCAAACTAGTTTGAATGATATTTTTAAACTCTGTACCAAGTGGACTAATATCTGCACCACCTCCTCCAGCTATTATTTCTGTTCCATATGGTTTTAATAAATGCGTCCAAGTTTGAAATCTTTTTAATTGAGAAGCACTGCAACCAATTCCAATGGCCCTTGGAGTAAAACCCCCATCATCACTTTCTAAAGCAAGAATATGTTTTTCTTTATTCAGTTTAGCTAATTCAGTATATTTCAATCCACCTTTTCCACCATTTTCTTCATTTGCAAATAAAACAAATCTGATAGTACGTTTTGGATGGTAGTTGAGTGATTTAAATGCTCGAAGTACCTCCATCGTTTGTACAATGCCAGTTCCATCATCATGAGCTCCTTCATTTACATCCCAGCTATCGAGATGACCACCAATGGTAATAATTTCATTAGGAAACTCTGCCCCCTTTAATTCTGCAACAACATTGTTTTCATCTGCGTCTGGCAAAAAATAACCAAAGGTTTCTAATTGCACACGAATAATTGATTTTTTCGCTTGTTCATACAATTCCTTTGCATCATTTGGACCTAAAGCGATTGCAGGAATTTTAGGAAAAGAATCATTGTATTCCATTACTCCTGTTTGAGGTTCATTATCTGGAGCGGTACTTAATGAATGTATCATCACGCCAATTGCCCCATACTTAGCTGCTCTGCTAGGTCCATCCGAACGATAGACATAAGCATCTTCATAAGCTTTACCTGTTTCAATGATGCTTGGATGCAGTATGCTATGATAATAAACTATCTTACCCTTTACTTCATTTTTTCTTCTTTCCAATTCATTAAAATCTGAAACTACCATCACTTCAGCTTCAATTAAACCCTTGCTACTTAAAGAATTGCCAAGAGCCATTACTTCTAGTTTTTTATTTG
>CAIJZG010000333.1 GCA_903825065.1 uncultured Bacteroidota bacterium | reverse complement strand
ATCAAGTGCATTTTAGAGAACCCGGGCTCACGCATAAAGCCACCATTTACACAGAAGCAAAAGCAGCAGTGGCAGGAGGCGTAACAAGTTTTATGGAAATGCCCAATACTAATCCCCCAGTATTTACCCAAGAATTGTTAGAAGCAAAATATAAGATTGGCAAAGAAACTTCTCTCGCAAATTATTCTTTCTTCATGGGTACTTCTAATAATAATTTAGACGAGATTTTAAAGACAAACGAGAAGAAAAAAGATGTGTGTGGGGTAAAGATTTTCATGGGTTCATCCACTGGAAATTTGCTGGTTGATAATCCTATGTTGCTCGAGAAAATTTTTGAAGGCTCCGAATTATTAATTGCTACTCACTGTGAGGAAGAGCGCATCATCAAGGCCAACCTAGCGGCTTTAACCGCAACAAAAAAAATATTGGAGCCATCAGACCATCCAATAATCCGCAATGAAGAAGCTTGTTTTGAAAGTTCTTTTAAAGCTATCCAACTTGCTAAAAAATTCAATAGTCGCTTACATATTCTCCATATCAGCACAGAAAAAGAATTGCAATTATTTTCAAATATGATTCCGGTAAAAGACAAGCTAATCACTTCGGAAGTTTGCGTACACCATTTACATTTTACTAGTGATGATTATGAAAGATTGGGTAACCAAATTAAATGCAATCCTGCAATTAAAGCACCACACAATAAGAAAGCATTATGGGAAGGATTATTAGATGATCGATTGGATATTATAGCAACAGACCATGCACCACATACCTGGGCTGAAAAGCAGGAAGATTACGTCCATGCACATGCGGGTTTACCACTAGTACAGCATCCTATTTCATTAATGTTACACTATGTAAAAGAGGGTAAAATAAGTATCGAGAAGGTGGTGGAAAAGATGAGTCATGCAGTAGCCGATTGTTTTCAAATAAAAGAAAGAGGTTATATCCGCGAAGGTTATTATGCAGACCTAGTATTGGTTAATATGAATCAATCATATAAAGTAACCAAAGAAAATATCCTTTATAAATGTGGTTGGAGCCCTTTAGAAGGCTTTGTTTTTCCGGCAACCATCACAAATACTTTTGTAAACGGACACTTAGTATATGGAAATGGGCAGTTCAATGAATCTAAGCAAGGAATGAGATTGCAATTTGAACGCTAAACAAACACATGCAAGTAGATAAAACCACGCTAACCGACCTTTCTATCTTTCATCATGATGAAGAACAATCCGTTTTTCATCATTTCAATTATGCCCAAACAAATGGGGGAAGAGAATACGTTAAATACATCATGGCCAATCCATTGGATAGTGTAAAAGCCATTCAGGATTCTCAGCAAACCATACAAGCTTTAATGCTGATTCAAGAAAAATGGCCGTTGGATTTAATTACCAATGGAACTATCATGATGATAGAAAAATTTTACGAAACTGCTATCGATCCATATCCCAAGCAACCCGATTTAGTAACTAGTACAATTTATAAAGTTTTTCATAGTGCCGACTATAGTATCACAAAATATACGGTAACACATGCTATTTCTTTTTTAAAGGGGATGCAAACTATTTTATTTTTATTAGGGAATGAAAAAAAGAGCACTCAATTACAGATTTGGTATGATCAGCTTAAATACTATCTCGAAAAGCCGATCTTAAAAGAAATCGCAGAAATTGATGCAAACGAAAAATTATCTCCAAAGGAAAATCTATTTTACGCAAACTATTTACGGAACCATTTTAAAAGATCCATATTTGAATTGATTGACGTTTTCTGTAAACTAGATGCTTATATGAGTATGGCTATTGCCTGCAAAAAATATGCTTTTGAATTTCCTTCTGTTGAAGAGTCGGACCAACCATTTGTAATTGCTACAGGTTTATATCACTTATTATTAACAGTTCCAGTTGCCTATGATATCAGATTAAATAAAAATGAAAATTTTATTTTCTTAACTGGTGCCAATATGGGAGGAAAGAGTACTTATATAAAAGCAGTAGGACTAAGTGTTTATCTGGCTCATATCGGTATGGGAGTGCCGGCAAAGAGTATGCATTTGAGTTTGTTTGATGGGTTACTCAGTAATATTCAAGTGGAGGACAATATTTTTAAAGGACAGAGTTATTTTTATAATGAAGTTCAACGTATCAAAAAAACCTTAGAAAAAATTAGTGACGGAAAAAACTGGCTGATTCTTATTGACGAGTTATTCAAGGGCACTAATATTCAGGATGCAATGAAATGTAGTACTGCTGTTATTGAGGGTCTCATTAAAATGAAATATAGTTTATTTGTACTCTCTACACATTTATATGAAATTGGAGATGCACTAAAGCAATACAACAATATCCAGTTCCGCTATTTCGAAACGAATATGTTAGATGATAAAATTGAATTCAGCTATCAAATCAAAGAAGGAATTAGCAATGATCGAATTGGCTATTTAATTTTAAAACGTGAAGGAGTAACTAAAATGCTATCGGAACTATAAAATGATTAGTCTTCTTTTTTAAATGTAATTATAAATGTGCTACCTTTTCCCTTTTCAGTTTTTAAATCTAAAGTGCCACCCAAAGCTGTAACTTGAGCATATACAAGATAGAGACCAATTCCTTTGCTATCCTGATGATTGTGAAACTTTTGATAGAGTCCAAAAATTTTATTTTTCACTTTTTCCCAATCCATCCCCAACCCATTATCTGAAATATGTAATTGAACACTGCCATTTGAAATCGTGCTACGTATTTTAATTATCGGATTAATATCAGGCACTTTATATTTAATCGCATTAGATATTAGATTTTGTAAGATACTTTGCAAATAAACTCTACTAAAATTCACATATTCAACTTCACTAAAATTGTATTCAATTAAAGTGCCAGATTCTTGAATTGTGTTTTCAATAGATTCTATGACTTTATTTAGTTTGGTTTTGAAATGAATTTTTTCAATCTTAATTTGAGAGTTTTCTTTTATGATTAGAATTTTAACAAGATCATTTAAAGTCTCATTTAGATTTAAAGTTGATTTTTTTAGGCCATCAACTAGATTATTCAATCTGGTATCTGAAATGGATGAAGAATCAATTAAATTAAGAATTCCAATCATATTGGTTAGGGGGCCTCTAAGATTATGAGAAGTGATATAAGAGAATTGCCTTAACTCATTATTATTTTGAGTTAGTTCATGTATCATTTGTTCTCTTTCCTCCATTTGTTTCCGCTTTTCAGTAATATCCTTTTGAATTGCAATCCAATGGGTGTATACAAACTTTTCATTGGCAACCGGAACTATTGACAAATTAACCCAAAATGGATCTCCACTCTTTTTATAATTTATAATTTCAATTTCGCAAGGTTGTAAATTATTAATTGCATTTCGAAGTTGTTTTAATTGAGTAGCATCCGTTAAAGGACCCTGCAAAATTTTAGGTGTTTTGCCTATTACATCTTCTGGTAAATAACCTGTCATTTTAGTAAATGCTTCATTCACATAAATGATATTCAATCCCGGTCCACTTGAAGAAAAAGCATCCGTAATAACAATTGCATCAGTTGTATTGGTAATAACAGAACCTAATAATGCCAATTGATGTTCTCTTTTTACCTGATGACTAATATCCTGCATTGCACCAACCATCCTAATTGCTTTTCCGGAATTATCTCGAATGATGATTGCTTTATCTTTTACATGTGCATACGTTCCATCCGCTTTTAAAAAGCGATATTCTTCTTCCCAATTTGTAACATCAGAATCTAGTTGTTTTTGAAAATCAATTACAACTCTTTTAGTATCTTCTTCATGAATAAGGTTGTCCCAAGTTAATGTGTCATTTTGAAGAATTCCAGTCTCGTAACCAAAAAGTTTATATTAACCTTCTCCTCTAAATAATGTGTTTTTCTCAATATCCCAATCCCAAATGGCGTCAAAAGTTGCTTTAGAAACAAGTTTGAATCTTTCTTCATTTTGTTTTAAGACAATTTCTATATTTTTTCTTTCGGTAATATCTAATGCTGTAAAAGATCCACCAATGATGGATCCAAAGCTATCATAAATAGAAAGAAAACGAATATTCCACCAAATTCCAATCTTCTTTAATTGTATTTCAAAATTTTCTATTCCAAATCCATTCAAAGTATCTAATGCGAATTCTCCGAATTTTTCAATTTCAAATGATTTGAAAATATTTAAAATAGTAATACCAATTTGGATTGTTACATTAAATTGGCTCTGTATAAATGATTCTGCTTTTTTATTAAAAGTTGTAATTCTTAATGACTTGTCAAATAAGATGAGTATTGATCCGGAACTATTAAAAAACGCATTTAATTTTGATTCAGTTCTTTTTAATATTTCTTGCTGCTGTTTTTGGTAAGTGATATCAGTTTCAACAATAATATATTTGGTTAGCATTCCAAAATCATCAATTATCGGTTGCCCATCAGCTAAAATCCAGATAGGCAATTGATCTTTTGTGTAGTGGATAATTTCTTCTTTAAATGGAAGCTTGTTTTTAATCGCAGTTCTAATATTTAATCCCTCTTGTTGCCCGGAAAGAGGTCCATTTAAAAAGTCGCCTGGCCTTTTTGAACGAACTTCGTCCAAAGTATATTTCATTATTTTAATAAAGGCATCATTCACCCAGGTGATTTGCGATAAATCGTTTATAATCAAAACCATATTATTAGTATACTTAGCTACTAATGACAAGGTTTCTAAATTTTCATTTTTTCCCATGTCCAAGCTTCAAAAAAATTAAGCATTCTTAAAATATAATTTTCTTCTACACCTTTTCGGTTAGCGTTTAAAATACTGCAACTACAGCAAAGAATTATAACTGTTCACTATTAAATACTCACAAAATGTAGCAGCTTCTAGAAAATATTTGTCATGAATAAAAAAATCATTTTTTAAAATCGTATTATACTGGGGGGTATAAATTCGAAAAACAGCTCTAATGTTTAAACAATTTAGTATTCATTTTAAAAATGATCTACTTAATAATAAAATTTAAAATGATTTATCTATTTCGCAATCGATTGTTGTTAATAAATTTTAAATAGAATTTTAAATTGATGAAATCATTTTAGCTTTTCAAAAAAATGTCTATGCATTGATTGATTAACTTACTATCACAATATTAATTTAGATGTTAGTTAAAACATTCGGCAGTTCCGTTTATGGAGTAGAAGCTATCACCATAACAATAGAAGTTAATGTGAGCATGGGGCAAGGTTATGCTATTGTTGGTATGCCGGATATTGCAGTAAGAGAAAGCATGCAAAGAACAGAAAGTGCCATTAAATCAAACGGTTATTACATGCCCCGAACCAAGGTTGTAGTTAACCTTGCTCCTGCGGATATTCGAAAATCAGGTTCTGCATTTGACCTGCCCATAGCTATGGCTATATTAGCCGCAAGTGAGCAAATATCCCGACCGGAGCGGCTCAATGATTTTGTAATGATGGGAGAATTAAGCTTAGATGGTAGTGTTCAACCTATAAAAGGTGCTTTACCTATTGCCATTCAAACCCGCAAAGAAGGATTCTTTGGTTTAATTGTACCCAAAGAAAATGAAAGAGAAGCGGGTATGGTTTCTAATTTAAATGTGTATGGAATCTCCCATATTACTGAACTCGT